>JBBIVC010000061.1:0-7164 GCA_037439905.1 Thermoflexus sp. | reverse complement strand
CGCCCTGGCTTGCCGCGCCCCCGCTGACTCGACGCTCGACGGCCGCGGCCGGGCGCACCGGCAAGCGAGAGCAGCGCCGCCGGCAACTCCCCCGGTTCCCTGCCCTCCACCTGTGCGATGCCGGGCCCGCTGTCACGCCCGTCACGCGCCACCCGGCCCGCGGCAAGGTACAGCGCTGCCGCGGCCCGCTCCATCAACGGGTCAGCGCTCGCCGCATCGCCCGGTTGCGGCGCGGTCAGCGCCCGGACCAGGCCTGCGGCGCGCCCGGCCCGCCCGCTGGCGATCGCAGCCATGGCCAGGTTCGCCAGCCGCATCAGCCGCCCATGCCCGGCTCCAATCCCGGCTGGCCCCGGCGGCTCGCCCGGGACCCGCCTCAGCAGGGCTCCAAGCTGTTCCACCGCTGCCCGGGCCTCGGCCGGCGAAACGGCCGTGAACACGGCCCGCACGGCCCCGATCACCTCCGCCGGCAACGGTTCCTGGCTTCCTGCGGTCTGCGCACCTCCCCGGAGCAGGGCGCGGGCCTCCGCGGAAATCCGCACCGCGTCGGCCTGGAGCACCGCCGGGGCAGTCGCCCCATCGGGGCCAATCGCCAGCCGCGCCGCAATCCGGGCGGCTTCCGCGGGCGCTGGCCCCTGCCAGCCCCACTGCCCCCGCACGGTGCCCTCAGAAGCGTGCTCGATGCGCATAACGTGATGTTCGGCATGCCACCGCCCGCGCGGATACCCGGCCACCCCCGCGTCACCGAACCGTCCGCCCCTCGCGCTCTGGCCGCGCAACGGCGAGACTGTGCGCCATGTCCCGGTTCCGCGTCCCCGCCTGGCCGCTTGTGGCCATCCTCGCCCTGGTGCCCGCCATCGCCTTCGCGCGTGATGGCGATGCACCCGTCTCCGGCCAGACCATCATCGGCCAGGACGAGCGCATCCGGATCCCCGATACCACCCTCTACCCCTTCTCCGCCATCGTCTTCATCGATCTGCTCGACGAATCCGACGACCCCATCGGCACCTGCAGTGGTACCTTCATCGGCCCCGATGCCGTGCTCACTGCCGGCCATTGCCTCTGGGACGCCGGCTCCGGGACCTGGGCCGCCGAAGGGTTACGCCTGGTGCCCGGCAAGGATGGCGGCTTCGAGCCCTTCGGCTGGGACTACGCCGAGGACTGGTGGGTGCCCGACGCCTACGCCGAAACGGGCTCTGTCGAATGGGACTGGGGCGTCATCAAGCTCCCCGATGACTCCCTTTCGCGGTACACCGGCTGGATGCCCATCGCCGTCCTCAGCGATGCCACCCTGGGCGACCCCGCCTTCGAACCTGCGATCGTCGGCTACCCCGGTGATAAGCCCCGCGGCACCATGTGGGGCCTCTCCCGCTCCGCCTTCATCATCGTCGAACCGTTCCGCCTCTTCTACGACATCGATACCGCGCCCGGGCAGAGCGGCTCCGCCATCTGGTCGCTCGCCGATGGCCCGAACCTCGCGAAGGTCGTCGGCATCCATACCCAGGGCATCGCCTCCGGCACCCTCAACAACGGATCGCGCATCGACCTCGAACTCCTCGACGACCTCCTCCTCGGCTGCGAGGTGATGGGTTGCCAGATCGAGTACGAAATCGAACAGCCGCCGGCGCTCTCCTACGGCGTCTATCTCCCCCTGCTCGCCCGCGACTGATCCACCCCGCGCGCCACCGCCATATACTCCGCCGATGAAGCGAGGAGCCCTCCGCCACCGCGATTTCCGCCTGCTCTTCGCCGGTTCGGTGGCGGTCAGCTTCGTCATGCCCATGCAGTTCCTCACCCAGGTCTTCTGGATCCAGGACCGCTACCCCGCCCATTCCGTCCTCTTCGTCGGCCTCCTGGCCGCCAGCCGCGGCGCCGCCATGCTCCTCTTCGGCCTCCTCGGCGGCGCCTTCGCCGACCGCTACGAACGCCGCCGCGTCCTCATGGCCTGCCAGCTCGTCTCGCTCGCGCTCGGCGCTCTCGTCGCCCTGTTGATGATCCTTGAACCGCTCGGCCAGGCCAACGTTGCCATCCTCTTGGTCCTCACCTTCCTCGCCGCCGGCAACATGGCGGTCGATCAGCCCGCGCGCACGGCCGCCACCCCCGCCATCGTCGGCATGCAGGACCTTCCCAGCGCGATCACCCTCCAGATGGTCGCCCAGCAGGTGACCTTCCCCCTCGCCCTCCCCCTCGTCGGCTTCCTCAACGGCCAGATGGATGCCGGGCATGTCTACGCGCTGACGCTCCTCGCCTGGCTTGCCATCATCCCCCTCATCGCCATGCTGCGCTTCCAGAGCCGGGGCGAGGCCAACCGTGCGGCCGGGGTTCTCGGTAACATCCGAGAGGGCCTCCTCTACACCCGCCGCGATGCCACGATCTTCGCCGTCATCGCCATCGTCATCTCCCTCCAGGTCCTCGGCATGCCCGGCCCGGCCACCCTCGGCCCCGTCTGGATGACCGAGGTCCTCGGCCTCAGCACCACGCAGTTCGGCTTCATGGCCATGACGTGGGGACTCGGCACCTTCTGCGCCTCGTTCTTCTTCGTGTTCAGGAAGGACCTGGCCTCGCGGGGCCTCAGCCTCTGCCTGGCCGTCCTCTGCTTCGCCTCCTGCGCGATCGTCTTCGCCCACTCCCGCGTTGTCCTGGTCACTGCCGCCGCGAACTTTGGCCTCGGGTTCGCCATGGTAGCCACCATGGTCTCCTCCTCCACCATCGTCCAGCAGACCGTCAGCGAGGAGATGCGCGGCCGCGTGATGGGCCTGTTCCCGCTCGCCATGGGCCTCTCCATGCTCGCCGGCTTCCCGGCCAGCGCCGCCGGCGAAGCCTGGGGCCTCCCGCTCGTGTTCCCCGTCCTGGCCTGGGCCACCCTCGCCGTCACCGGTTCCGTGATCGCGCTTCGCCCCGCCCTTCGTTCCGCCGGCGCTCCCGCACCCTCCGCCCGGCCCGTACCCGCTGGAGCCGACTGACCGCAGCCTCCGGGCGCCCGGCCACGTCAGCCGCGCCGCACCACCCCGCTCACACGGCCCGGTGTCACCCGGATAACGACCCGCCCCTCACTGCGAAGCCGCTCCTCGAACCCTTCCGGCGGCGTCCAATCCGGGGCGTTCCGCATCGCGCGGTTGATCAGCGTGTGGTTCGCGACCAGGTTGTCCTCTTCGAGCCGGGCGGTGCCCTCGATGCTCACATACCGGTACGGCGCACCCTCGTCCAGCACTGTCACCGCGATACGCGGGTCCCGCAGCAGCGTCTTCGCCTTGAGCCGGCCCTTCGTCGTGCTCAGCAACAGCTGGTCGCCGTCTACCGCGTAGAACAGCACCGAAGTCGCCGGGCTCCCATCCTTCCGCAACGTGGTCACCACGCACCACTTCATCGAACGGACGAACGCGTCCTGCTCCTCATTCCCGATCATCGCGTGCCTCCTCCATCAATCTCATCGAGAAACGCCCCGAGAGTCTCGTTGAAAACGTCCGCCCGCTCGAAGTACACCGAATGCCCGGCCCGGGGGACCTGCACGAATCTGCCGTCGGGCACCGTTTCCGCAAGCAGCCGCACCGATTCCGGCGCAATCACCACATCCTCCTCCCCCGCGATGCACAGCACCGGCATCCGTAGCGCGGCCAGCGCCTCCGGCGGGGTCGTCCGCAGCTCCACCAGCTGACGGCGCAAGGCTTCCTTATCAAGCCCGCTCGCCAGGTTGTTGATCTGCCAGTAGAGGTAATGCAGCGCGGGCTGCTCCGCCGCCATCCGTTCGCCCGCCGCCGGGTGGATGCCGCGCCCGAACAGCGCCTGCTCGCGCCCGGGGGGCCGCGCCGCGTAGATCGCCGCGAACCCGGGGTGATTCAGCGTCCCCGTGGTGTCGCACATCACCAGCGCCCGCACCCGCCCCGGGTGGCGCAGCGAATACGCCAGGCACGTCCAGCCGCCCATCGATTGCGCCACCAGCCGCACATCCTCCAGCCCCAGCTCGTCGATGAGCGCCTCCAGGTCATCCGCGAATGCTGCCGCTCCTGGCCCGCCCGGCTCCTCCGTCGACGGCGCAAATCCCCGGTGGGCAAACACCACGCACGCATAGCGGTCCTGGAATGCTGGCACCTGTTGCCACCAGGACAGGTGGTTCCCCCCGAGCCCATGCGCGAACACCAGCGCCGGCCCGCCCCCCGAGACTTCGTAATAGATGCGCGCTCCCGGCCGTTCCAGGTAGGGCATGCCGCCGAATCTACGCGCGCCGGGCGCGAAGCGCAGGATCGCGGTAGGATTGGCCCGGTTCGCGCGCTCCCCTCGCCGCCCGCGGCCTCACGCTCATTCGAACTGAAGGAACTCCCATGCCGTACGTACCGACGCGCGACATCATCACCTACTACGAAGAAGCCGGCACCGGCGATCCGCTCGTCCTCATCATGGGCCTCAGTGGCGATCTCCAGGGCTGGGCCCTCACCGCGCCCGCGCTCGCGAAGCACTTCCGCGTCATCACCTACGACAACCGCGGCGCCGGCCGCACCAGCGCCCCCGATAAGCCCTACTCCATTGCCGGCATGGCCGATGATCTCGCCGCCCTCCTCGATGCCCTCAAGATCGAGAAGGCCCACATCCTCGGCTTCAGCATGGGCGGCTACATCGCCCAGGAGTTTGCCCTCAAGTATCCCGCCCGCGTGAACCGCCTCATCCTCCTCGGCTCCGCCGCCAGCATCGATGGCTACGGCCGCGTCGTCCTCGGCAACTGGATCAACGTCCAGCGCTCGAACATGAGCCGCGAGCAGATTGTCCGCTTCCGCGCGCCCTACCTCTACACCGCCGCACTCCTCGATGACGAGGCGCGTTACGAGCGTTCCATCCAGAACTCGGTGAGCAACCCCTACGCCCAGCAGGATCACGCCTTCCTCCGCCAGGCCCAGGCTATCCTCCAGTGGGATGCCTCGGCCCGCGCCCCCGGCATCAAGGCCGAGACCCTCATCCTCGTCGGGAAGGAAGATCTCCTCGTCCCGCCGCGGAACTCCGAGAAGCTCAACAAGCTCATCCCGGGGTCGAAACTCCAGGTCCTCGATGGCGGCCATCTTGGCGCCATGGAGTTCCCGAACGAATACAACGCCGCCATCCTGGAATTCCTCGGCGCCGCTGTCCCCGCCTGATCTCCCGCCCGCAGGGGCAATCCGCGATCCGTGCGAGATTTCACAATCTCGTCATTTGTGGTAATCTGCCGCGGGTTCGCCCCACCAACCCCCGTGGAATTGTCCCGGCGCTCACTCCCAATGGGGCCGGGTTACGCGCAGGAGGCCGAATAGCCGCGTGAACATCATCGTCTGTGTCAAGCAAATCCCCGACCCGGAGACCCCCGCTTCGTCCTTTAAAGTCGACGAAGCAGCGAAAAAGGTCATCCCAGCCCAGGGTATCGCGCCCGTCGTGAACCCCTACGACCCCCAGGCCACCGAAGCTGCCCTCCGCCTCAACGAAGCCGATGGCGGCGGCAAGGTGACCGTCATCAGCCTTGGCCCCGATAGCGCCCGCGACGCCATCAAGCATGCGCTCGCCATGGGCGCCGATGAAGGCGTGCTCCTCACCGACCCTGCCTTCGAGGACATCGATAACTTCCAGACCGCCCGCGCCCTCGCAGCAGCCATCCAGAAGCTCGGCGGCGCCGACCTCATCCTCATGGGCCGCGCTGCTGCCGACTGGGATATGGGCGTCGTGCCGTCCGGTGTCGCCCAGATCCTCGGCATCCCCTGCGTCACCGTCGCGAAGGCCATCGAAAAGAACGGCTCCACGCTCAAGGTCGAGCGCGTGCTCGATGACGGCTTCCAGACCGTCGAAGTCAGCACGCCGGCCGTCGTCTCCATCTCGAACGAGTTCGGCGAGCCGCGCTACCCCCAGCTCCGCCAGATCATGCTCGCCGCCAAGAAGACGGTCCAGGTCTGGAACGCGGCCGACCTCGGCATCGCCGGCGAAATGGGCGCGGCCAACCGCGTGCTCACGCTCGATGCCCTCTACGTCCCGAAGGTCGAGAGCAACGTCGAGATCATCGAAGGCGACACGCCCGAAGAGAAGGCCCGCAACCTCGCCCAGAAGCTGCGCGCCGCCAAGCTCGTCTAGAACGCCAAGGAGCACTGAATGGCTGGAATCCTCGTCATCGCAGAAGCACAGGAGGGCGCACTCGCCCCCATCTCCGCCGAGCTCCTTGGCGCGGCCCGCAGACTGGCCGCTGAAGGCGCGGGCAGCGTCACCGCAATGGTCGCCGGCAGCGAAGCCCTTGCGAAGGAGCTCATCTCCCTGGGCGCCGATGCCGCCATCGCCGCGACCAACCCGGCGCTGGCCGAAGGCACCGTCGATGCCTACCTGCCGGCCGTCGAGGCCGCGGTATCGCAGTCCGGCGCCGATATCATCCTGCTCGGCCAGACCAGTCTCGGCCGCGACCTCGGCCCCGCCCTCGCCTTCAAGTACAACACCGCCGTCGCGATGGACTGCGTCGATGTCAGGTTCGATGGCGGCAAGCTGAAGGCCACCCGCTCGGCCTACGGCGGCAACGCCCGCGCCGAGGTCAGCTTCAAGAACTCGCCCGCCATCGCCACCATCAAGGCGAAGTCGTTCGATGGTCTCGCCCCGGACGCCGGCCGCAGCGGCTCCGTCTCCACCATCGATGCCGCCGGCGCCTCGCGCGTCAAGGTCATTGCAACCAGCAAGGCCGAAAGCACCGGCATCCGGCTCGAGGATGCGCCCGTCGTCGTCGCCGGTGGCCGCGGCCTTGGCGACCAGTCCGCCTTCGCCATGCTCGAAGAGCTCGCCAGCCTGCTCAAGGGCGCGACCGGCGCGAGCCGCGCCGCCTGCGACCTCGGCTGGTACCCGCCGAGCCAGCAGGTGGGCCTTACCGGCAAGACGGTATCGCCGAACCTCTACATCGCCGTCGCCATCAGCGGCGCCAGCCAGCACATGGCTGGCATGGCCGGCTCCAAGAACATCGTCGCCATCAACAAGGACCCCGATGCGAACATGGTCAAGGTCTCCAAGTTCGCCATCATCGAGGACTACAAGAAGGTCGTGCCCGCCCTGATCGAGGAGATCAAGAAGCTCGGGTAGCCCGCGAATCGTCTTTGTAGCCTGTCACGCGCAACGGGGCGGGGGAGCATTCCCCCGCCCCGCGTTTGTGTGCGCTCCAGCGGATAACGGCGGCTCCCGGCATCT
>JBBIVC010000060.1:0-9851 GCA_037439905.1 Thermoflexus sp. | reverse complement strand
GTCCCGAAGTGGTCGACCTGGACCGAGTGATCAATCACGAGGTCGACGCGCTGCAGCGGGTTGATGCGGCCCGGGTCCCCCCCGAGCTTCTTGATGGCCTCGCGCATGGAGGCCAGGTCGACCACGACAGGTACGCCCGTGAAGTCCTGGAGGAGCACGCGCGCCGGGGTGAAGGCGATCTCGCGGTCAGTGCCGCTGTTCGGCTCCCAGGATGCCAGGGCTTCGATATCGTCACGTGTGACCGCGCGTCCGTCCTCCAGGCGGACCAGGTTTTCGAGCAGGATCTTCAACGAGAACGGGAGGCGGTCGATGTGGCCGATACCCGCCTGGCGAAGGGCATCGAGCGAGAAATAGGTGTAGGTGGCGCCACCCGCGGTGAGCGTGGAACGGCTGCCGAAACTGTCGGGATGCACCGATTCGACTCCTTGCATCGAACGCTGCCGGTGAATACCGGCGCAGAGCGGAACTCGCCGGTGGGGCGGATCAGAAGGGTCTGGTGCGAGAGGGCGGGCTGAATCCCATGTCCCAAGCCTCCTTCCACGGCACGTGGGGGTACTTGGGCCCTTTCCGGGTTATCACCCGGTCGCCGTCTCGCCAGGTTCCCGCGACTTCCCCGGAGGGGACCGTTGGGCCCGGGCCTGGCTGCAAGCGGGACGGCGGAAGAAGTATAGCGCATCCGTAGGCGCCATCGTTTCACGCATGTCGAATGGAATTCGCGACAATTCTGATGACAGGCGGGTGCGGTACTGATACGCTGACGGCGGTAACCACGTTCCATCGGCCTCACGGAGAGGTCATAACAGAATTCCACCGGCGCTCGATGACCGTAGGTTCCACGTAATCTCAGGAGGGTCATTGGGTGTCGTACACCGACAAGACGCTCGTCTGCAGCGATTGCGGCGAGTCGTTCGTGTTCACCGCGGGTGAGCAGGAATTTCATGCGTCCAAGGGGTTCACACGTGAGCCCCGGCGCTGCCCGAACTGCCGAAGGGCAAGGAAAGGCGCGATGGGCGGAACGGAAAATGGCGGATTCGCCGACCGCCGTCCGCCCCGGCAAATGTTCGATGCGGTCTGCGCATCGTGCGGCAAAGAGGCAAAGGTCCCTTTCGAACCTCGCGGCGATCGTCCGGTGTACTGCAGTGACTGCTTCCAGCCCCAGCCCCGCTCCCTTTCCGGTAGCGGAGGAGGCGGCCGCGGATTTGGCGGCGGCGGTGGTGGCGGAAGCTTCGGTGGCAGGAGCGGAAGCTTCGGTGGTGGCTATAGCGGCGGTTATGGCGGTGGCGGCGACTTCGGCTTCGAGCGCGGTGGCCGCGGTGGCGGCGGTGGCCGCGGATGGAACGACCGCAAGGGCGGCAAGGGCCGGCGCTAACCGGCGTCGTCCCGTTTCCGGCTGGCGAACAAACTCGCGGGCCCTCGCGTATCATCTACGCGGGGGCCCGTAGCTCAGCGGTAAGAGCGGTCGGCTCATAACCGATTGGTCCTGGGTTCGAATCCCGGCGGGCCCACAGCCTTTGCACAGCGCGCACGGCAAGCGGCCCCGGCGCAGCACGCTCCCACGCCGGGGCCGGAGGGGAAGCGGAGGAGATGGCTCCCCCGGGTCGATCAGCGCCCTCCCTGTTTCAGCAACCGGTCGGCAACGGTCAACTTCATCATCTCCGAGGTCCCTTCGAGGATGGTCAGGATCCTGACCATGCGGTAGATCCGCTCGATCCCGGTCTCCTCCAGGCACCCGGCACCGCCGTGGATTTGCACCGCCTCGTACGCGTGCCGGTTCACGATCTCCGATGCGTACAGCTTCGTCATTGCCGAGACTTTACGGATGTCTTCGCCCTGGTCCTTCATCCAGGCCGAACGCTCCACCATCGATTCCGCCGCATAGAGTTCCGTGGCCATATCGGCCAGCTTGAGCTGGATTGCCTGGAAGCTGGCGATCGGCGCCCCGAACTGCGTCCGCGAAGTCGCATAGGCGGCGCTGCGCGAGAGCGCCCGCCTCGCGATGCCGGTCGCCATCGCTGCGGTCCGGATGCGGTTCGCATTGATCCAGTCCATGGCGAGCGCGAACCCTTTGCCGACTTCGCCGAGCACGGCGTCGTCGCCCAGGCGGACGTCGCTAAGGGCGATCTCCCCCTGGAAGCCGGTGAACGCCATGCAGGTGTGCTCGCGCGAGTTGTCATAACCGGCAGTTGAGGCATCCACCAGGAAGGCGGTTACCCCGGCCGGGCCGCCCGGCCCCATCGCCACGGCAAACAGGATCGCGAAGTCAGCATGCGGGCCGTTGCTCACGATGTTCTTGGTGCCGTTGAGCACCCAGCCGCCCTCGGCGGGCATGGCCCGCGTGCGCAGGTTGCTGGCGTCGGAGCCGGCGTCCGGTTCGGAGAGGGCGAAACACGTCGTGGTCTCCCCCGCCATCAGCGGCGCCAAAAACCGTTCCTGTTGCGAGGGCGTGCCGGCGAGAAGGATCGAGGTAGGTCCGCCACCGCCGCCCAGCACATCCTCGAAGAAGACCGTGTCGTGCGAGTGCAGCTCCATTTCGAGGATGCAACGGCCCAGGAACGGCAGCCCGGCCCCTCCCACGGACTCCGGCATGTCGGGGGCGTAGAGCCCGAGCGCCCTGGCCCGCCGCCTGACTTCGCGCCGCAGCTCTCGTGGCGGAGCGACATCCCAGCCGAGACCGTGTTCCCGTTCGAAGGGGATCACCTCGCTGGTGACGAAATGGCGGACTGCCTGTCGCAGCGGTTCAAACCGGGCCGTTGTTGTGTGGTCCATGATGCTCTTCCCTCAATGCTTGTATTACTGGATGCTGAGCACGCGCCGGCACTCGAGACCGCGCGCCTTGAGACACGTGAACGCAGGCAGTTGGCCCTCGGCGAGCGACTGCCCGACCGCCTCGTGGTAGCCCTGCACGCGGTCCCAGACAGCGCACTGGTACGAGTCCGCGATACCGGCCTTCGTGATATTGGTGTGGACGAAGCAGTCGTTGACGGTGACTTCGTAGCTGCGGTCGTCCACCTTCCGCAGGGTCATATCCATAAGCGGCGGAGCGACATAAAGGTCGAGGCCGCAGGCGAGAAAGTCGAGGAATTCCTCGACGCTTTCGGCGCGAGCCTTCCCGAGTGTGCGCGCCATCCGGCCCGCCTCCACCTGCCCGACGGCGCGGACGGCCGCCCGGTTCAGGCGGTTCGCGGCGTCCATGCCAAATTCAGCGGCGACGGCTGCGAACCAGCGCGCATCGTGCGCGTACCAGGCTCGACGAATCAGGTCTTCGCGGGTCCTGGGGTCGAGTAGGGTGGTTTCCATCTGGTTGCCCTCCTTTGTTGGCAAACGAACGTGAAAGAGCCCGGATGAACCGCGGCGTGTGCGGTAGCATCCGGGCTCTGGGTTCAGGACCTCTGGCCTCTTTGGTTCGTCAGGGGGTCGTCGATGCCGGGTTAGCCATCCGAGCCTCCTTGAACGATTCCCAGGGGATGTGGTGGATGCGCTTGCAGCGGCGGCAGAGGATCTCCACCCCCACGGGCGACACCCTCGCCACGAGGTTGCCGCACAGGCAACGCTCGTCCTCCATCGCCGGCCGTCCTGGTGTCTCGCGTTCCATGTGGCGCCTCTCGAAGGGAATCGATGAACAGTTCGCCCCAGGCTTCCACCCTGGCCCGGTCGAGCTCGTCGTCGAGCGCCAGGTGGTTCACCAGGTCGAAGGTGAAGCCGATGGCCATGAAGTGCCAGGCGGCGACCCGGGGATCGATGTCGCGGCGGGCGAGACCCTGTTCCTGGGCGGCAATGACCAGCCGGCTGATGACATCGACCATCCCGGCGAAGTTGGCCGCGATGGTTTCGCGCACCTCCGGGTCGTCGGCCTCGCCCAGCGCCTGGAACCAGAGCCGGGCGTAGGAGGCTCTGCCGTGGACATGGTCGTAGTACTCAAGACCGAGCCTCCTGATGGCCTCCAGGGGATCAGAGACTTCCCTGGCCCGGTCGGCCCAGAGGCCCAGGAGCCGGGGGCCTGCTGCGCGCAGAGCCGCCAGGTAGAGGTCCCGCTTGCTGGGAAAGTAGCGATACAGCGCCGCAGGTGAGACGCCGGCGGCCCTGGCAACATCCCCGGTGCCGGTGTTGGCATAACCGGACGCCGCGAACACGTCCTGCGCGCTCTCAAGAATCAGTTGCCGGCGTTCGGCGGCGGGACGTTTTGGGGCTCGTTGGCGCATGGCTCGATGATGAAAAGTGATTTGCTATTCACAATAGCAGTGGCAACCCGGCCCGTCAACCCATGCCCACCTGACAGATGCCGCAACCGCCCGGCGCGGCCTATCCTGTGAGGGCCCGCCGTCCGGACGGGCTTCCTTCACGGAGGCGCAATTGTGACCAGTCCCCACGCCGCGGCGAGCGTCCGCACTGCCGAGCTCGCGCCCCAACAGCTCCGCGCCGCGTTCGACCCGGCGCTCCTCCCGGCATCGACCCGCGATGTGGAACCTCTTGAGCGGTTGACCGGCCAGGACCGCGCGCAGGAGGCAATCCGGTTTGGGTTGGGCGTGAACGCCGATGGGTACAACGTCGCCATCTCGGGGATGCCCGGCTCAGGCAGGACCACGGCCGCGGAGCAACTGGTGCGCGCGGTTGCCAGCAGTGCGCCTCGCGGCAAGGACTGGCTGTATCTCCACAACTTCTCCGAGCCCGCCCATCCGCGCGCCGTGTCACTCCCCGCCGGGCTGGGAGCGCGGTTGCAGCGAGACCTGGCGCAGCTGGCCGAAGCCTGCCGCAAAGACATTCCGCAGGCGTTCGAGAGCGACTCCTACCAGGAGCGGGTGAAGGAGGTGCTCGAACCGCTGAACAAGGCGCGAGAGGAGACCATCTCCGAGATGCAGCGGGCCGCCACGGCCCAGGGGTTCGCGGTCAACATGACCCCGATGGGCTTCGTCATTGTCCCGCTGGGGCGCGACGGCCGGCCACTCGCACCTGAGGTACTCCAGGGCCTCCCCCGCGACATGCGCGAGCAAATCGAGAAGCGCAGCGAGTTTGTCGAGGGGCTCGTGGAGCAGGCCATGCGCGAACTGCGCAAGCTCGATGCCTCGGCGCGAGAGGCCGTTGCCCGGCTCGATGAAGATGTGGCGACGTTCGTCATCGCGCACATCATCGAAGAGCTTACGAGCAGGTACGGCGGGTACGGTCTGACAGGCCATATCAACGCTATCCGCAATGACATCGTTGCGAACCTGGCGCAGCTGAAGCAGCTTTCCCAGGCCGCGCTCAGCCAGCTGCCTCCGCACATCCTGGGCGAGGTCACCAGCGAGCGCGAGGCGCTCCTGCGCAGGTACGGCGTGAACCTGCTCGTCTCCCGGGCAGACTCCGACGACGGCGCCCCTTTCATCCAGGAGCGCAACCCGACGTACCACAACCTGCTCGGCCGCATCGACTATGAGGCGCATTTCGGTTCGTTGACCACCGACTTCACGCACATCCGGCCCGGGGCCCTCCACCGCGCCAACGGCGGCTACATCCTGCTGCAACTCGAAGACCTGCTTTTCGACCCCAGGGCGTGGCTGATGCTCAAGCGAACCCTGAAGACCCGCGAGTTGCGCGTCGAAGGCATCGGCGACCTGATGACCCCTCTCCCGGCGGTCAATCTCACCCCCGAAGGCGTCCCGTTCGAAGGCAAGGTCATCCTCATCGGCGAGCCGCTCACCATGGCCCTCGTGGAGATGCTGGACCCGGAGTTCGGGCGCCTGTTCAAGGTCCGCGCGGATTTCGAGCCGGATTCCGCACTCAACGCGGAAAGTATCAACGGTCACGTGCGCTTCGTGCGGCGCGTGGTCGAAGACTGCGAGATGCGTCCCTTCTCGCGGGAAGCGCTCGCCGAGCTCCTGCAGTTCAGCGCACGCCTGGCCGGCCGCCAGGACCGCCTGAGCACTCGCTTTGGCGAGCTCAGCGACCTGTGCAAGGAGGCCGGACACCTGGCGGGGCTGGAACAAGCGGATTCGGTTTCAGCAGAGCACGTCCGGCGGGCGATCGATGGCAGGCGCGGAAGAGCCAGCATGATTCCCGACCGCCTGAGGGAGATGATCCTCGAGGGTACCCGCCGGGTGGAAACGGAGGGCCTCGCAGCCGGGCAGGTCAACGGCCTTGCCGTGTACCAGGTTGGCACGCATGCATTCGGCACGCCCATGCGCATCAGCTGCCGCATCGGAGCAGGCCGGCGGGGGGTCGTTGCCATCGAGCGCGAGGTCGAACGCAGTGGCGCCATCCACAGCAAAGGCGTGCTCGTGCTCAACGGGTACCTCACCGGCACCTTCGGCCGCGAAAGGCCGCTGGCCTTCACCGCCAGCCTGACATTCGAGCAGAGCTACGACGAGGTCGAGGGCGACAGCGCCTCGTGCGCGGAACTCATCGTCATCCTCTGCGCGCTCGCGAACGCGCCCATCCGCCAGGACGTCGCGATGACCGGCTCGGTCGACCAGTTCGGCCGGGTCCAGGCTGTTGGCGGTGTGACCGAAAAGGTGGAGGGATTCTTCGATGTGTGCCAGGCACGCGGCCTTTCCGGGTCGCAGGGCGTCATCATCCCGGCCACCAACGTCGTCCACCTGACGCTCAGGCCCGACGTGGTGGAGGCCGTCGCCGCGGGCCGGTTCCATATCTGGGCGGTTGAGCGTGTCGAAGATGCCATAGCGCTGCTCACCGGGGTCCCGGCCGGTGAGCGCGATTCCCAGGGCAATTACCCGGTCGGCACGTTGTACCACCGCGTCACCGCAGCCATCGAGGAGCTCACGCGGGCCGGCGCCGCCAGGGAATCGAACGCCGACTGAGCCGCGGCGTTACTGGTCGCGAATCCGGCGGCGCTCCTGCTGTGCGCGGCGCTCCTCGCCGAGCCGCCTCAGCATCTCCGGGTCCTGCCCTTCCACGCGCATGAAGTTGACCCGCCAGGCATCGTTCGGCCAGTGGAACGGCGTTTGCACCGTGGTGCGGGGGAACCGGGCCGATTCGAGCAGGTCCAGGGCCATCGAGACGATTGCCGATTGCATCTCAACGTCGTACGGGACACCGCACGGGTTGCCAAGCGGGAAGTCGCTAAACAGGAAGCGAGGGACACCGCACTGCTCGACGATGTCGCGAGCCGAACCGACGATGACCGTGGGGATGCCTGCCTGTTCCAGGTGCCGGGCGACCAGACTCACGGTCTGGTGGCAGACCGGTCAGAGGGGTACCAGCATCGCGATGTCGACCGCGTCCTCACGGCAGAGCCGCAGGATCTCGGGCGCGTCGATCTCTCGCGTCTTACGCTGACTGTATTCGGTGGGCGCCCCATAGAAGCGGGGCGAGAGCGACCCAAGCCGCCCCGCGCGGACGGCCTCCTGGAGGCGATGGATGGGGAAGAACGAATCGAGGTCGTCGGTGTGGGTTGCCTCTTTGTCCCACGACCGGTGCATCGTGTAGAGGCGCTCCGGCGGCGGGTCCGCCGGTGCCGAGAACACCACCCGCGGAAGAGAGAACGGCTCGGGTTCGGCGTCGCCCTCGACGATGCTCGCCGTCGTGATGAGCCCCAGCCGCGATTCGCGGACCGGCCGCGTGAGCGGACAGAACGGGGCATCCCGGTGGTGCGCCCACCGGTAGGGGTTGCCGTAGCCCTGGGCGAGGTAATACTCGCGGGATTTATCGATGTAGCTGACGAAGATCCGATGGTCGGGCTGAGGCTGTTCGCTCACTGCGCATCTCCTGACCGTCCCGCGCGCATTAGACCACATCGCGGCGCGGCCGTGCACGGGCAAACCAGCCCGGCTCCTTGACGCCCGATTTGGTATATTGTCAAGCCCGGACTCACCCCGGGCCGCGCAACCCCGCGCGACGGAGGCCCCATGGCACGCGCAATCTGGCGAGGCACCATCAGCTTCGGGATGGTCAGCATCCCGGTCCGCCTCTTCACCGCCACCGAGAGCCAGGACATCACCTTCCGGCAGCTGCATGCCGCCGACAACAGCCCGATCCGGCTGGTGAAGCGCTGTTCGGCCGATGGCAAGGACCTTGAGCCGGACGAGATCGTGAAGGGGTACGAATATGCCCGCGACCGTTTTGTCCTGGTCGATGATGCGGACCTCGAGAAGCTCCCGATCCCGAGCAAGCACACGATTGCGCTGACGGCATTCGTCGATGCCCACGAGATCGACCCGATCTACTACGAAAAGAGCTACTACGTGGAGCCGGAGGAGCTCGGGAAAAAGCCGTTCGCACTGCTCGTCCGGGCGCTCGAAGAGAAGAAGCTCAGCGCCGTCGCGAAGATCGCGATCCGGACGAAGGAGCGCCTCTGCGTGCTGCGCCCGAAGGACCACGGCCTGGTCCTTGAGACCCTCTACTTTGCGGATGAGGTTCGGAAGCCCGAATCGGAGCCCCAGGAGATCGCGGTCTCGGACGCTGAAATGAAGGTCGCCTACGCGCTCATCGACCTCTTGCGTGAGCCGTTCGACCCGTCGGCCTACCGTGACGAGTACCGCGACGCGCTGATGGCCATCATCCAGGCGAAGCTGGAAGGGCACGAGTACGTCGCGCCCGCCGAGCCGGCGGCGGTTGCACCCGCGGTGGACCTGATGGCCGCGCTGCGGGCCAGCGTGGAAGCTGCACGGAAGCGTAAGGAAGCCGGCGCAACGGGCCAAACGGAGCCTCCTCCGCCGGCGGCCGCCCGTGGGCGGAAGAGCACGCCCGTCGCGCGCTGACGATGTCCGCCGGCGGGCTCGATGACTACCGCCGGAAGCGCGACTTCGGCCGGACGCCCGAACCGGACGGCGAAGCCGCGGCGCAGGCCGCCGGGCCGCTGCGCTTCGTCGTCCACAAGCACGCCGCATCCCGGCTGCACTACGACCTGCGGCTGGAGCTCGACGGCGTCTTGAAGTGCTGGGCGCTTCCGAAAGGTCCATCGGCACGGCCCGGTGAACGCCGCTTTGCCGTGCGCACGGAAGACCACCCGCTGGAATACGCAGCCTTCGAAGGGGTGATCCCGGAGGGGCAGTACGGCGCCGGCCCCAGTCTTATCTGGGATGCGGGAACCTTCTCTCCCGATGAGCGAGGCCGCACCTTCTGGGACGACCGCGGCGGCGCGGAGGAGCAGCTCCGGCGGGAATTCGCGGCAGGCAAGATCTCCGTGACCTTCCGCGGCAAGAAGCTGAAGGGCTCGTGGGCGCTGGTGCGGATGAAAGGAGATGACGGCCAGTGGCTCATGCTCAAACATCGTGATCCCCCCGCCAGCGAGGACGGCGACATCCTGGCCGATGGCACGTCCGTGGCCTCGGGGCGTTCCATCGAGGAGCTCAGGTCCGGGAAGCCAGCCAGCCATGCCGCGGGGCGAACGTGGGACTTCAGTCCCCCGGCGCTCCCGGGAGCGGTACAGGGTTCGCTGGCACCTGTCGAGCCCATGCTGGCAACGGCGAGAGCCATACCGGGGACCGCCGGGTTTTCGTTCGAACCGAAGCTCGATGGCATCCGCGTGATCGCGTACCTCGATCACGGGAGGGTCGAGCTCAGGTCGCGTGGTGGTCACGACATCACCTCCTCCTATCCGTCCGTGGCCGCGGCGCTGCGGCAGCAGCCCGCCGCCACAGCCATCCTTGACGGCGAAATCGTCGCCGTCGGGCCCGATGGCCGGCCGTCCTTTGAGCTCCTGCAGCAACGCATGAACCTTCACGCTGCGGAGGCTGTCGCGGCGGCGGAGCGCGAGATCCCCGTGGTGTTCTTTGTCTTCGACGTGGTCCACCTCGATGGCTACCAGCTCTTTCGCGTACCGCTTCGCGATCGGCGCGAGGTCCTCGCGCGGCTGCTCATCCCCACGCGGCAAGTCGTCCAGGTGGACACGATTCCGCTGCCGCAGGATGAGGCGTTCG
>JBBIVC010000059.1:0-9873 GCA_037439905.1 Thermoflexus sp. | reverse complement strand
CGAGCCGCAGGAGTACATCGCGCCGGATATCAACGCCGAAGAGGTGGACTTCGCCGCCCAGACGGTCGACGACATCCTCCGCATCCTCGACATCGACGCGGAGATCTCGATTCGCGAACCGTTGACTCCCGGCGATGGGCTCGGGAGCGCCCTGGCCGTCATCGATATCAAAGGCGATGACCTCGGCCTGCTGATCGGCCGGCGGGGCGATACGCTGGTGGCGCTGCAGTACCTGGTGAACCTGATCCTCGCCCGGCGGTACCCCGGCAAGGGCAGCGTCACGGTCGATGTCGAGCACTACCGGCACCGGAATGAGGAACGGATCATCGCGCTCGCGCAGCGGATGGCCGACCGCGTCCGCCAGACGGGCACGCCCATCACGCTGGAGCCGATGAGCGCGGCCGAACGGCGGCTGGTGCACATAACGTTCGCCGACGACCCGGAGCTCGAAACGAACAGCATCGGCGAAGGCGAAAACCGGAAGGTTGTCATCAGCCTGAAGAGCTAGGAGGGCACCGCGACGCGCATCCTCGTCGCCGGCAACGTCACGCTCGACCGCACGCCCGAAGGGGGGTGGGCGCCGGGGGGACCGTCGCTCTACACGGCGCAGACCGCGCGGGCGCTGGGCGCGAGCGTCACGCTCATCACGGGGATGCACCCGGACTTCGATCAGCGCGCGCTCGCCGGTCTCGAAGTCCGCGCTACGCCGGTCGCCGACCTCCCGCGCTACGCGAACACCTACGATGCGGCGGGCAACCGCACCCAGCTGCTGCTTTCGGAGGGCGAGCCGCTGGCGCTGGTGCCGCACCTTCGCCCGGGCGAACGGCCGGATGCGGTGCTCTTCGCGCCTGCCTACCACGAGTTCCGCAAGGCGCCCCTGCGCTTCCGCGAATCGCTCACCGGGGTAGCGCTCCAGGGCGCGCTCCGCAGCGTGGCAGCGGGCGGGCGCGTCGTGCCTCACCCGGAGCCCCTGCGGGTGGCGAGGGACTTCGCGCGCCCGGGCTGGATCGCGTTCTTCAGCGATGAGGACACACCCGACGGGGAGGCGCTGGCCCGGTACCTCGCGCAACGCCGGACGCTCGCCATCCTGACGCGTGGCCACAATGGCGCTACACTGTTCGAACTGGATGGCACAGCACAGCACTGGCCAGCCCTGCCGGCGACCCCGGTGGATCCCACGGGGGCAGGCGATTGCTTCGCCGCCGCCTTCATGGTCCGTCTCGCGGAAACTGACGACGTCGCACTGGCGATGCGGTTCGCCCTTGCGGCAGGAGCGCTCGCCGTCGAAGGCTCCGGCATCGCCGGGCTGCCCACGCGCGAGGCAATCGAAGCACGCATGAACCGGGAGGCAGCCTGATGGCGGCAAAGATCGTTTCGCTCGTCAACCAGAAAGGTGGTGTCGGCAAGACGACCACCGCCGTCTCGTTGGCCGTGGCCCTCGCCCGCCGGGGTCAGCGGGTCCTCCTCATCGACCTCGACCCGCAGGCAAACGCCACCTCGGCCCTCGGCGTGAGCGGGGCCGAGCAGCCCGGCACCTACGACGCCATCCTGGATGAGGTGCCCATGGCGGAGTGCATCGTCCGCGTGGAGGAAGAAGGCGTCGATGTGGTGCCTTCGAGTGCCGAGCTTTCCGGAGCGGAAGTCGAGCTCGTCCCGGTGCTCGCGCGCGAACGGCGCCTGGCCAACGCCATCTACCCGGTCCGCGACCACTACGACTGGGTGCTCGTCGATTGTCCGCCCTCGCTCGGTCTGCTCACCATCAACGCGCTCACGGCGAGCGACAGCGTGATCATCCCGGTGCAGTGCGAGTACATGGCGCTCGAAGGGCTCAGCCGCCTGATGGAGACGCTCGAGCTGGTAAAGCGGAGCCTGAACCCGGGCCTCCACGTGCTCGGCCTCATCCTCACGATGTTCGATGGCCGCACGCGCCTGGCCCAGCAGGTCGTCGATGAGGTGCGCGGGCACTTTCCCCAGACGTTCGCCACGATCATTCCGCGGTCGGTGCGCCTGAGCGAGGCCCCGAGCCACGGCCAGTCGATCTTCCGCTACGACCAGGGCGGCCGATCGGCGGCGGCCTACGAGGCCGTTGCCTCCGAACTTCTAGAACGCGCAGGAGTGGCCGTATGACACAGCCAAAACGTGGACTGGGCCGGGGCCTCGATGCCCTCTTTGGCGGCGCCGCCACCGCGCCACCCGGGCACCGGGAGGAGCCACCCGCCGCCGCCCCGGAACCCGCCGCAGGGACGCGCGAGGAGCCACCCGTCGCCCCTGTGGCCACAGCGTTGCCACCGGGCGCGACCGCCCGCCGCGGCGGCCCCGAGCAGCTCGATATCGACCTCATCGCCCCCAACCCCGAGCAGCCCCGCACGAACTTCGAGCCCGAGAAGCTGCGCGAGCTCTCCGATTCCATCCGCGAACACGGCATCATCCAGCCGCTCGTCGTCAGCCGCGATGAAGACGGGGGCTACCGGCTGATCGCCGGCGAGCGCCGCCTCCAGGCCGCCCGCCTGGCCGGGCTCGAAACCGTGCCCGTCGTCATCCGCGAAGCCGCCGACCACGAGCTGCTCGAACTGGCGCTCATCGAGAACATCCAGCGCGCCGACCTGAACCCGGTCGAAGAGGCGATGGCCTACCGCCGGCTGGTGGAGGAGTACGGCCTCACGCAGGAGGAGGTTGCCCGGCGGGTGGGCAAGAACCGGGCGACAGTCGCGAACGCGCTCCGCCTGCTGCAGCTGGAATCGGAGATCCGGCGGAGCCTGGTCGCGGGGGAGATCACCGAGGGGCATGCCCGGGCCCTGCTTGGCCTGCCGGAGGGCCGCGGCCGGGTGAACGCCTGGCGCGACGTGGTGAAGCGGAAGCTTTCCGTGCGCGATACCGAAAGCTACGTCCGCAGGCAGCTCGCCGGGGCGCCCGCCACCGCCAGCGCGCCCGGGGCGCAAACGGCTCGCCGCGATGCGGCCCTGGCGGATATCGAGGCCCGCCTGCGCCGCGCGTTGAGCACGCGCGTGAAGGTGGAACCCCAGAAGAAGGGCGCGAAGATTGTGATCGAGTGCTACAGCTCGGAGGAGTTCGAGAATGTGGTGAGCACGTTGCTGGGCGAATACCAGTGAGCGCTGAGGCACGGCTCAGGGAGCTGGGCATCGAGCTGCCACCGCCGGGGGCGCCCGCGGGCCTGTACGTGCCCTGCGTGCGCAGCGGCAACCAGCTCTTCGTCTCCGGCCAGGTGCCGCGCAGCCACGACGGCAGCGGCGTGGCGATGCAGGGCAAACTCGGGGCGAACGTCAGCATCGAACAGGGAGCCGCGCTCGCGCGGACCTGCGCCATCCAGGCGCTGGGTATCGTGCGCGCGGAGCTGGGATCGCTCGACCGCGTGGTGCGGGTGCTGCGGGTGGCGGGCTATGTCGCGAGCGCCGAGGGCTTCACGGCCCACCCGCAGGTGGTCAACGGCGCCTCGCAGCTGCTGGTCGACGTGCTGGGCGAAGCGGGGCGGCATGCGCGTATCGCCATCGGCGTGGCCGAGTTGCCATCGGGCGTGCCGGTCGAGGTCGAGTTCCTCTTCGAAGTCTCCTGAACTACTTCGAGGGGAAGAGGCCGTAGCTCCCGGCGTAGAGGATCGGCTCGCCGGCATCCTGCACGGCCTCGTGATGGGCCGCTGGAGCGCCGGTGGGCTGGCTGCCATCCTGCGTGGCCAGCGCGCCTGCGAGCGTGCCACCGGCGACGATCACCGCCGCCAGCATTGCGCCAATCCGTACCTTCGTTGTCTTCACCGTCGTTCTCCCGAATCCCTCTGGGACCATCGTGGCAGGGCGCCTCGATGGTCTCGTGTAATGTGGTTCACACAGGCGTTCCAGCTCCGCCCAAAGCAGGAGGGAGCCCCATCCTTCGACCGGGCCGAAGCGAGTGGTATGCGAGGTTTCCACAGAGATGAGACCGGCGGCGGCCGGGAACCTTACAACCGGGAGCGGCAGGCGGGCGACTACTGGCAAGCGGGGCCCCCGTGGTACATTCGGGTTGCGCCCAAGGCGGGGCGGTTCGAGCAAAGGACCGGGGAGTAGCCTTTCGTGTACAACGACCTAGCGATCTTCAGCGGCCGGGCGCACCCCGAGCTCGCCCAGGCCATCGCCGCGCGGCTCGGGCGCCAGCTCGGCAAGATCGACGTCTTCGAGTTCTCGAACGAGAACATCTTCGTGCAGTTCCAGGAAAACATCCGCATGCGCGATGTGTACCTGGTGCAGCCGTTCGTCAGCCCGGTCAACACCTCCATCGTCGAGTTGCTGATCATGATCGACGCAGCCCGGCGCGCCTCGGCCGGGCGAATCACGGCGGTCATCCCCTACTACGCCTACGGCCGCAGCGATAAGAAGGACCAGCCCCGCGTACCCATCACCGCGCGCCTGATCGCCAACATGCTCGAAACCGCGGGCGCCGACCGCGTGCTCACCATGAACCTGCACGCCGGCCAGATCCAGGGCTTCTTCAATATCCCGCTCGATGAGTTGAACGCCATCTTCACGATGACGAGCCACTTCAAAAGCGAGCGGCTCGAGAACTACACCGTGGTTGCGCCCGATGTCGGCGATGAGAAGCGGGCGCGCGATGTCGCCGCGCGGCTCGACATGCCGCTCGCCATCATCGAGAAGCGGCGCCTGGGCAACACCGGCCGCACCGAGGCGATGAACGTCATCGGCGAGGTGGAGGGGCGCAATGTGCTGGTCATCGACGACGAGATCGATACCGCCGGGACGATCACCGAGGCGGTGCGGATCCTGCGGGAGCGCGGCGCGCGCGAGGCGATCATCGCCTGCTACCACGGGCTGTTCACCGGGCCCGCAATCGAGCGGCTCCGGGCGGCCGACGCGCGCGAAATCGTGGTCACGGATTCGATCCCGATCCCCGAGGCCAAGCGGCTGCCGAACATGACGATCCTGCCCGTGGCGCCACTGCTGGGCGATGCCATCGGGCGGATTCATTCGGGCCAGAGCGTCGGCGCGCTCTTCCAGTAGCGCCACGCGCTCCGGCGACCGTGTTACGGATCTGCAAGGCCCAATTTACGGGCGTTTAACACCACGCCCTGGCGTTTGTGGTACAACTGTGGTGCCGAATCCTTCCCGTGGGAAGGAGCGGGGGACCCAACTCATGGGGTGCATCCCGGCCGCCATGGCCGGGTAGGTGAACTCCCTCACCGAACCCGTCAGCTAACCCCGCAGGCGCGAAGGGAGAGGCGTGGCAGCCGCTCAGCCTGCCAGTACTGCCTCTCAGACGCCCTGGAATGCGTGACCCGCTGGCGGACTCTCCAGCGCCGGCGCTCCCGCATCCACCGCTTCACAGGAGGCTTCCATGCTCCGTCCCGGTCATCAGCCCTGGTGGCGAAGGATTTTCGCCGAATCTGGCGTGGTCAGCGCCGCCGTCGCGGCCGTCCGCCGCTGCCCCGAATGCAGCTCGGCCTATGAAAGCCGCGACCGGTACTGCCCGGGCTGCCACACGGCAACCCCCGAATGGCGCTACGGATAGAGACGCTCCGTTCCCTCCTCTGGTGCGGCCGCTACCCCTGGGCGGCGCACCCCGGCAAGGCCACTCGCGAACGAGCGGGTGGCCTTTTCGGTTGCCCCCGGGGTGCTTGCGCCCGGGCTCAGCCCTGCGGGCCGCCGGCGCCACCGATGGCCATGCGCAGGCGTTCGAAATCGACGGAGATGAAGACGCCTTCCGCCTCGGCGCAGAGCACGCCGCCGGCATGCAGCGTGCCGCTCGCGAAGATCTTTCGCCCTTCGACCCGGTCGACGCGGGCGTGGAACCGGACCTCGGTGTGGAGCGGAGTGGGCCGGCGGTAGCGGACCGTGAGCGTTCCCGTCATGCCCGGGTGGCCGGTCATGGCCTGGGCCATCCCGAGCGCCTCATCGAAGGCCGCGGCCACCAGCCCGCCATGGACGTGGCCGGGCGGCCCCTCGTATTGCTTGCCGAACACCGCGGTGCCAACCACCGCGTCGCCCTCGACGCGGAGCTTCAAGGGCGGCGCGACGGGGTTCGCCAGGCCCAGGAGCGGGCTGTGGTCGAAGAGCGCGCGGGGGTTTCCCGAAGGCGAGGTCTCGCTGTACCCCCAGGAACGGTGGCCGGTCCGGGTCGCCTCCAGGCGCTCGACAAAGCGCTCGCTCGCCTCCGCCGCGGCGATGAGGTCGGCCTCGGGGGCATCCATGTCCATCAGCGCCTCGGTGATGTTGCGCAGGGCGGCAGCCAGCCGGAGCAACGCTGCGCGCTGGCCTTCAGGCGGCGCTTCACCGGGGATCCAGGTGGAAAGGCGGGCGAACGGCTCTCGTGGTTCCGTCGGTTCCATGGGTGGATTATGGCCGCCCCGGTTACCTGAGCGCGAACAGCCGGAGCGGCTCCGTCATCAGCGGCACAACCACCGGCGCGGAAAGCTCGCGGAAGCCAAAACCCTTGCCGGCGACGAGCTCGCGCACCACGTTCGAGACCACCACCTCGCCCGGCGCGGCCACGACCGACGCGCGGACCGCAACCACGAGCGACTGGTCGGCCTCGGTGGCGGGGGCCGAGCCGGGCTCGCCGGCGTGGACACCGATGCTCGCGCCGGTCTCCTCGGCCAGGGCCTGGGCACACCCGAGGGCCGCCTGCGCGGACCCGAACACACCGGTCGATGTGCCACCCGTGAGCGATACCGCCGCGCCACCATGCGAGGCGATGCGCTCCTCGATCACGCCAGGGCGGGCGTTGCCGTTGGCAACGAGCACGATGCGGAGTGGCATGTCGTCGAAGTCCGGGGTTGCTGCCGGCTGTTCGGCCGCCTGGTCGAGGAACTCGTCCATCTCGCGGATCGCCTCGCCCAGGGAGCGGGGCAGCGCCAGGCGGCCATCGGGCAAGGCGCTGGCGACGCGCACCGCGAGTTCACGCGGGGTGAGCGCGTTCATATCGAAGTGGACCACCAGCACAGGGCAGGAGACGCGCGGCAGGAGGGCGGTCACGTCGGTCTCGCGGTCTGCGCGGAGGTAGTTGAGGAAGTCCGCCGGGGTGATTGCGGCGCGCATCTGGCTTGCGAGCGCGCGGGGGATATCGCCGGGCACCCAGCCGAAGGCGTGGGACATCGAGGCCTCGGTATAGGTAAGCCAGTCGACGTTGACGAGCGATTCGAGGGCCGCACGGCCGGCCTGGTTCCAGTAGTCGGCGCCGCGCGTGTAGGGCTGGTGGAGCACCACGTGCGAGACCCGCTCCGGGCGGGCAACGGCGTAGGCTACCGCCCACGAGCAGGCGTGGAGGTTCGCCTGGAGGGCGAAGCGCTCGAGCCCGAGCCGCTCGGCCACAGCGTCGATATCGCGGATGCGCGCTTCGAGGGAGACGTCGCTGACGTCGCGGTCGGAAAGGCCGGAGCCGCGCGTGTCGAAGCGGATGACCTGGCGGCGCGCTGACATGCGCTCGAACTCGCGGTAGCGCGCCTGGAAGGGGAGGTTCCATTCCAGGCCGATGTGGCTGAGCTGCGGCGGGCGGAGGGCGATCACCGGCACCCCGCCTTCGCCGAACGACGTGTAGGCGATGTTCACTCCGTCGGCCGTGCGGGTGTAGTGGATACGCGGCTCCAGCATGCAGTCATGGTATGCGCGCGGCCGGCCGTCCAAGAATCCGCCGTGAGGGGGGCGGCGCTCGTACAAAAGGCGGATATTTGTCCACATCAAGCGGATCATCCCGTCTCCCCCGCCCGTAGCACCCGGCGCCAGCGCTTTGCCTTACTCCTTACGCCCCGATGCGGCACCCTGTCCGGGATGGGTGGCTCAGTGCCAGGGCGCTTCCTGTTGGCGGCGATCGCGGCCTTGGCCGGTGTTGTGGCCGTGGCGGCTGCCGCCTGCGGCGGAGCGAGCGGCGCCTCGAACGAGGTGACCGTGCGCCTGGCCACACCGGCCGGTCCGACTGCCACACCAACCCTGCTGCCCGGCGAGACCCCCGAGGCGCTGGAGCCGCCCGCGCTCGTGCTCTCCACGCTGGAGGTGTACCAGGCGGGCGCGATCCTGGTCTCGGTCACCGGCGATATCCGCGGCGGCCAGGTCACGTTCCTTGGCCGCAAGTTCCCGCTTACGCCGGGCTCGCAAAGCCAGTACACCTTCGTGCCGGTGGATGCGGAAGACCCACCGGGCCGCTACGAGCTGAAAGTTGACGTAACGTTGCCGACCGGCACGAAGGGGACCCTGCAGGACACCATCACGGTCCTGCCCGCCGAGTGGACAGTCGATTACCTGGAATTCACGCCTGAGCAGGTGAGCGAGCTGCTCGACCCGGCTGTGATCGCCGAGGAGCTGGCGACGCTGAAGTCGATCTACGTGAAGGTCACGCCGGAGAAGCTGTGGGATGGGCCCTGGCAAGTGCCGGTGGCCGGGGCACTGACCGCGCGCTATGGCGAACAGCGCTCGGTGAACGGCTCGACGCCATCGGGCCATCATGGCGGGACCGACTTCGGGACGGCGGAGGGGACGCCGGTGGTGGCGACGAACAGGGGCCGGGTGGTGCTGGCGCGGCAGCTGAAGGTGCGCGGGAACATGGTCATCATCGACCACGGCGGCGGGCTCTATTCCGGCTACGGGCATTTGAGCGCCATCGAGGTGGCCGAGGGTGACCTGGTTGAAGCCGGCCAGCAGATCGGCCTCGTGGGGAACACCGGGCTTTCCACCGGCGCGCACCTGCACTGGGAGATGGCCTCGCACGGCATCCTCCTCGATGGCCTGCGCTTCACCGACGGCACGAACGGGTTCTAGCCGGGGTCTGGCGAAACGGATGCCGGGAGGGCATACTCCCCTCCCCATGCGCGGACGACTCCTTCCGCCCCGGCAGCCACTGCTCTTCCAGCCCGTCGAATCACGGACAGGCTTCAGCTTCCAGGCGGTGGTCGATGAGGCGCGGGCCGTGTGGTTCCGGGAGATCGACGACGACATCGAGGTGCGCATCACCGCGGCTGGCCCGCTGGCGTTCATTTGCCCCCACCTGATGGGCCTGGATAGGCACGTGATCGCGTTTCACCCGGTGCTGAACCGGCCGGGCACGCCTATCGAGGTGGTGCGGTTCCTCGCGAAGCACGAGCTGACCCACATCACCAATCCGCCACGGGCGATCGGAGCGTGGTGGTCGGACCACCCGCCGGACTTCTGGGAACGCGAGTACGCGGTGGCGCCCGAGCGGTTCGCCTGCTGGGCGTGGGTGCTTCGCGAGCTGGGCCGCTGCATCCGGCACGAGCAGCGGGGCGTTGGCGTGGTGCGCACCTGGCGGCGGCGCATGGCGGGACGGGAGCCCGGGCCGTACATTCCCCACCTGCCCTTCGACGACACGCCCTGGCACGTGCTCTGCCCGGAAGGGGGAGCGCAGTTGCGGCTGCCCCCGGAGTGGGCGTGGCGGCCGATGGCCTGTGCGCCAGGGGCCCGGCGGTGACCGGAGCGCCGGGCGGCGGTACCCTCTGTGGCGATGCGGCTGTGGCTTGAGGTGGAAGGTGAGCCCGGCGCCATCGAGCTTCCAGACGGGGGTTCGGACCTGGTGGGCTTCCTCTCGTTCGCGGTCTCGCGCGGGTTTGGCGCGGCCCACCCGCTGATCGCCCTCGCCGACCGGTTGCACGATGCGCACCGGGTGCGGATGGGCCCCCTCACCACCTTCTACGAAGCCGAGGCAGAGGACCAGGAAGACGTGGAGAAGCTGGAGATGGCCTGGCAGGAGCCCGCCACGCTGCGGGAAGAGCTGGCAAAGGTGCGCGATGCGCTGGAATCCGACCCGCAGGCCGCCGCGCTTGCCCGCCGGTCTGGCGCCGAACGGCTGGGCGCCCAGGTGGCCGCGCTCGCCGTCGCGCTCGAACCGGCCATCGCGTCCGGCCGCCGCGTGCGCATGGTGTACGCC
>JBBIVC010000058.1:0-10012 GCA_037439905.1 Thermoflexus sp. | reverse complement strand
TCTTCATGTTCTCGCTGAACTCGCGGATCTGTGGGCCTGTGCCCACGTGGGCGTGGAGCGCCACCACCGGGAAGCCAGCATCAGCCGCCATCGCCTTCACCTGCGCGTGGTCTTCGTACCAGATGCCGTGCTTCGAAGAGGGCCCGCCCGTGTCGCACGCCTGTACGTGGCCATGCCCGAACCCGGGATTGATGCGGATGGCAATCGGCCCGCGGTAGCCGGCCTCGGCGAGCTCGCGGATCATCCCGGGCGAGCCGATGTTCGGCAGGATGCTGTTCTCGACCACGGCCTGGAGCGCGTTGTCGCGGAACACGTCGGCCGTGTACATCACCACCGGCGGCTCGTTCCCCATGGCGAAGCCGGCGCGTTTCGCCCGGAGCACTTCGTTGCCGCTCACCGCGTCGATCCACATGCCGTGGGCGCGGGCGGCTTCGAGGACTTTGCGCGCGGAGTTCGCCTTGATGGCGAACCGGCACTGCAGCCGGTCGCCGGCCGTCAACCGCGCGAGTTCCGCGAACTTCTGGTGCAGGATCGCGCCATCGTAGAAATAGAACGGCGTGCCGGCTTTCTCGGCGATCGCCTCGAGCGGGTACTGGGAAGGGTCCATGGGGAAAGGATACGGGCCCGCCCCACGCGGGCGCGAGGATTCACGCCGGGGCGTACAGCGTCCGCGTGCGCACGCGGTTCTTGCGGCCGTGCAGGTGCAGCAGCTGGTGGAAGGCGGTCAGCCGCGCCCGCGCCAGGGCCGCGTAGGCCTCCGGCGTGGCGCCGTTCAGGTTGAGCCGCTCGATCGTGGCCGATGAGAGCTCCAGTGCGGCGTACGCGGCCGCGCCCGTCAGCAGCACGTCCTCCAGCACGGGCGGCAGCGTCGTCCCGTCGTCATCGAGCGTGTGCGCCGCGGTGCAGGAAAGGCGCGCGTCGCCGCCTTCGGGGGCCGTCGCCGTGTGCAGGGTGAGCGTGCCTTCCCAGGTGGCGAACCGGACATAGCAGGGCGGAAACCGGTCCACCGGGTATTCGACCGCCTCGACCTCGATGAGCCCGTCGATGGGTGTGAGCGAGAGCTCGCGGCTGCCGGGAGTCGTCGCGAGCGTTGCAGTCAGCTCGCGCGGAGCGGCGGCGCTCAGCTCGGTGAGCGCGTGGGCGATGTGGCGGTCGAGCGCGTCGTCGTCCCAGCGGTCGCTCGCGGGGTCGCCGAGGTCGATGCGGAGGCGGGTTCGAATATCGCTGAGAGTGGTCATGCCCGCAGGCTAGGAACGGCGCGGCCCAGCGCAAAGCCCCGCATGGCACCAGGCGATTGCCGTCAGCCGCGCGTGTGCAACACTCGAAGCAGCCCACCGTACGGAGCGCCGCCATGCACCCGTGGCACGATATCGCGGTCGATCCCGGGACGATCGAGACCCACCTCCCGGTGGTCATCGAGATCCCCGCCGGCAGCAAGAACAAGTACGAGCTCGACAAGGCAAGCGGCATCCTCAAGCTCGACCGCGTCCTCTACAGCTCCGTCCGCTACCCCGCGAATTACGGCTTCATCCCACGCAGCTTCTGCGACGATGGCGACCCGCTCGATGTGCTCGTCCTCGGCCAGGAACCCGTCCACCCTCTCACCCTCATGCACGTGCGGCCCATCGGCCTCATGCACATGCGCGACCAGGGCAAGGCCGACGACAAGATCCTCGCGGTCCACGCGAACGACCCTGCCATGGACCACATCCGGGAGCTCGATGAGGCGCCGCCCCACGTGATGACCGAGATCCACCGCTTCTTCCTCGATTACAAAGTCCTGGAAGAGAAGGAAGTCGTGGTCGACCCGTTCGAGGGACGCGCACGCGCCATCGCTGTCATCCGCCAGGCGCTGGCCGATTACTTGACGATGCGCGAGACATGAGGAGCCCACGGCGAACGGAACCGATTTGCGCGTTGACAGCCTGCGCGGCCCTCACGTAACCGCAGCGTGGAGCAGCCCCGCGCCGATTCCCGCCAGCACCAGCCAGGCGCTGTTCGGGTTGAAGCGGATGAGCACGGCTGCTCCGATGAAGAAGAGCGAGATGGTGTACCAGCCATCGAGCACTTCGCCCGCGAGCTGGAAGGTGACGACCGCCATGAGCGCCAGCGCGGCCACGTTCACGCCATCCAGGAACGGCGCCGCCCACGGCGACCGCCGCAGCCGCGGGACGAGCGGGTGCGTGACGGTCACGAACACAAACGACGGCAGGAAGATGCCGGCCGATGCCGCGGCCGCTCCCGGCAGGCCATCGATCACATAGCCCGCGAAGGCGGCGCTGGTGAAGAGTGGGCCCGGCGTGAACTGCCCCACCGCGATGGCGTCGACGAGTTGCTGCTGCGTGAGCCAGCCCCGGCTATCGACGAACTCTGATTGCATGAACGCCAGGAGCACGTAGCCGCTCCCGTAGAGCACGGCCCCGATTTTCAGGAACGCGAGGAACAGCTCGAACAGCGAGTAGCCCGCGGGCGTGGCCGCAGCCAGCGAAACCGCCGGCCACGGCAGGGGAAACGGCAGGAAGGCGAAGTCGCGACGGCGAAACGGGCCGCGGATCCGGTTCAGCGGCTGCCCGGCCCGGGGCAGCGGGGGGAGGTTGCGCCGGCTCTGCCCGGTGAGCAGCCAGACCGCGAACGACACGGCCAGCATCGCCCCGCCGGCGCCCAGCAGGAGCACCACTTCGTTCATCCCGGCGATGGCAAGGGCCGCCACGGCCGCCCCCAGGAACAGCGTTTCGTAGCCCCGGAAGGCGGCGCCGCGCAGCCCCCAGATCGCCTGGATGATGACCGCCAGGATGAACGGCTGGATGCCCAGGATGATGCCTTCGCCGGCTGGCGTATCCCCGAACCGCACGTACGCCCAGGCCAGCGCCGTGACGATCACGATTGCCGGCATGATGAACGCCAGCCCACCCAGCCAGAGGCCGGCCCAGCCAGCCCGCCTGGCGCCCAGGTGCATCGTCATCTCGGTTGAGTTCGGGCCCGGGATCAGGTTCGTGACCCCGAGCATGTCGATGAACTCCTGGTCCGAAACCCAGCGCCGCTCGTTCACGAGCTCGCGCCGGAGGAGGGCGACGTGCGCCGCCGGGCCCCCGAAGGCGATGCACCCCAGCCGGAGGAAGTAACGGAGGACCTCGCCGGGGGAACCGGCCGAAGAGGATGGCATCGGCGAGAAGCTTACCGGCTGCCCTCCTCCCTGTGGCAAACGGCTGCGGACTACTCCGCGGGCTCCTTCTTCGCCTCGGCAACCAGCCGGTAGCCCACGTTGCGCACCGTCTCGATGAACGCGTGACCCCGGATCTCGATCTTCGCCCGGATGCGGCGGATGTGGACGTCTACCGTCCGCGCGCCGCCGAAGTAGTCGTAACCCCAGACGCGGTTCAGGAGCTGCTCCCGCGTGAACACGCGGCCCGCGTTCATCGCCAGGAAGCGCAGCAGCTCGTACTCCTTGAACGTCATCACCAGCGGCTCGTCGTCCACCGTCACGCGGTAGTTCGAAAGGTCGATGGCGAGCGCTCCGCAGCGCACGTAGTTCTCGCTATCCACCCCGTGTTTGCGCCAGAGCGCCCGCTCGATGCGGCGCGCCAGCTCCTCTGGCGGGCTCCCCACGAGCGCGAAATCGTCGATCGGGAGGTCGACCGTAATCCGGTCGAGGTGGTCCACCGTGGTGAGGGCGATCAGGATCGTGCCATCTTCCGCGTAGGCGCCGCTGAGAATGTTGAACGCCGCCGGGGGGATATCGCGAAGGTCCAGGACGATGACATCCGCCCGCGGCCCGGTCTCATCGTTCGCCAGCCGCTCCGGCGCGATGGCGGGGGCCGAGAACCCGGCGCGTTCCAGTTCGGGCCCCAGCCGGGCCACATCCGGGTGGCGGGTAACCAGGAAGACGGTACGCATGCGCGTCTTTTCCCCCTCTTACCCAAGCCAGTATAGTCCCGCCCGCGCCGCTTCCGGCCAGCGCGTGCGTGAAATCCATGTGAAATGTGTCACGAGCGCGCGTCGCGGCTTCGGCGCCCCGGCAGGGGCTTCCTACCCCCGCACGATCCGCTTGAGCCCGCGCAACACCAGCCAGGCGGTGAACCCGGCCGCCAGGATCACCGGCACCGCCGAGACCGGGTCGTGCGTGCGCTTGAACTCCGCCCGGCCATCCTTGATCTCGATGAAGCCAAGCGGCGAGGTCATCGCTCCACCGCCCCCTCCGGAGCCCTCGCCGATCTCTCCCGTCTCCGATCCCTCCTCGATGCCCCGGCCCGAGCCCCCGCCAAACCCGAAGCGCACCTTGGCAACGGGAATGACCGTGACGCCGTCGCGGTCGATCGGGTCCCCGAAGGCGGCGTGAGCGCCGGCCCGCGCGCCAATCTTGTTCGCCAGCGCCCCGATGATGCTATCGGCCGGCCCGGCGGCTGCTTCCTGCGCTTCGCGCAGCACCCGGCTCAATTCGTCGCCCATGGAAGTGCCTCCCTGTGAACGTGCCCTGCATGGTGCGCCCTCGCGGCGGGCGTTTCAACCCGGCCGGCGGGCGCCCGGCGCGATCAGTGGCGCATCGTGCCCGCGTTCTTGCTGCCCCGGCTCCTGGCGCCCGCCCAGGTGCTCGCTTCCCTGTCCCACGAGTTGGCAAACTGCCGTTCCGCCCCGCAGTCGCAGCTCCCCGCCGAGGTCGGCCCGCCCTGCCCCTCGATCCGCCAGCGATGGATGTGCTCCCCTTCGGTCGTTGCCGCGCCTGTTGGTCGTGTCACTGGCTATCCCTTTCGCTGAGCGTGGCCGGCGTTCGCCCCGGCCAGGGTGGTGGCCCGCCCCCCGGGGAGCGGGCCACCGCTGGTTCGGTGATGGCCTAGTAGCGGCGGCCGCCGTACCCACCGCCACCGTAGCCGCGGCGCTCGCCGCGCTCGGCCTGCGGTTTCGCCTGGTTCACGGTCAGGCTGCGGCCACGGAGGTCGGTGCCGTTCAGCCCCCGGATCGCCGATTCCGCCTCGGCCTGGTTGTCCATCTCCACGAAACCAAAGCCGCGCGAGCGGCCGGTCTCCCGGTCCTTCACCACCTGTGCCGTGCGCACGCTGCCGTACGCCGAAAATGCGGTCTGGAGGTCGTTGTCTGTGGCGTCGTAACTCAGGTTACCGACATAGATGTTCATGGTTTCGTTCTTCCCTTCCTGGCGGGCCACGTCGGCGCGGTCCCGCCGGCCCTCATGAAGGCGCACGCCCGGTTCCACTCTCTACGAACCGGACGAATCTAACGAAACGTGTGGCTGTCGGGAGGATCGGCCGGGCATCGCGGCCATCGAGAAGGCCAGCGCCGGCACGCTTTCCTGGCCGGCGTCCCTCCTACCGTACCCTACTTTTGCCCCCGGCGTCTTGCCCTCACTTCACCCTCTCCGCCGCGCGCCCGTACCCTGTACGTTGTGCCACGCCTCGCCGCCATCCTCACCCTGGGCTGCAAGCTGAACCTGGCCGATTCCGAAGAGATCGCCCACGGCCTCCGCGCCTCCGGTTACCACGTGGTCGACCGCCTCTGCGAGGCCGATGCCTACGTCATCAACACCTGCTCCGTCACCCACGTCGCCGATGCGAAGTCCCGCAAGCTCATCCGCTCCGTCCGCCGTATCGCCCCGCAGGCCCGCGTCACCGTGACTGGCTGCTACCCCCGCTCCGCCGGCTTCGAAGCCGCCGCTGCCCTGGGGGCCGACCTGGTGGTGGGCACCCGCGACGCCGACAAGCGCCAGCTCGTCGAATACCTCTCCGGCGAGGAGCCTGCCGCGCCGGCCGGCAGGGGGCACCCGGCGCTCCATACGCGCGCCTTCGTCAAAGCGCAGGAAGGCTGCAACGACGTGTGCGCCTTCTGCATCGTGCCCCAGACGCGAGGCCGCGAGGAATCGCGCCCCATCGCGCGGGTGGTGGAGGAGGTGAACCGCGCCGTCGACGCCGGCGCGCGCGAGGTGGTCATCACCGGCACCCAGCTCGGCGCCTGGGGGCGCGACCTCGACCCGCCGCTCAAACCGCACCACCTCATCTCCGGCATCCTCGAAGGCACCGAAGTGCTGCGCCTGCGCTTCAGCTCGCTCCAGCCCCAGGACATCACCCCCGAGCTGCTCGCCCTCTGGCAGGACCCGCGCCTCATGCCGCACTTCCACCTGGCGCTTCAATCCGGCAGCGAAGCGATCCTCCGCGCCATGCGCCGCCGCTACACCGCCGCGCAGTTCATCGATGCTGCCGCCCGCATCAGGGCAGCCGTCCCCGGCGCAGCCATCACCACCGACGTCATCGCCGGCTTCCCCGGCGAATCCGAGGACGACTTCGCGGCGACGCTCGCCCTCTGCCGCGAGGCCGGGTTCGCGCGGCTCCACTGCTTCCCTTACTCACAGCGCTCGCGGACCACCGCCGCCCGCCTGCCCGGACAGCTTCCCCCTCCGGTGAAACAGGAGCGGATGGCCCGCCTCCTCGCGCTCGGAGAGGAGCTTTCGCTCGCCTTCCGCCGCGAGCATTCGGGGACCGTCCGGCCCGTCCTCTGGGAGAGCGAACGCCCCGCGGCCGCAGGCGGCGAGCCACTCTGGTTCGGCCACACCGATAACTACATCCCGGTGTATGGAACTGGCACAGATCTGTTGAACCGCGTTACCCCGGCCAAACTTGGCGAGATGTACCATGACGGAGTGCGGGGGTACTCCCCCATGGAGCCCGTATGAACGCCGTTCGCCGCATCCTCCTCGCCGCCTATAGCGTGGTCCTCCTCGCCGCCACCGGCGGCCTCATCGCCCTCACCTGGAACCAGGACAAGAAGCTCGACCTGGAAGTCGCCGAGTTCAACCTCCAGGCGTTCGTCAGTGCCTCCGATGGCGCGAAGTGGGCCGTCACCGGTGTGCTTGCCGCCATCGCGCTGTTCGGGTTCCTCACCCTCCTCGCAGCCATCATCCGGCCATCGAAGGCGTCGAGCCGGGGCACGCTCCGCATGAAGCAGGCCGATGGCGGCACCGTGGTGGTGCCCGCCAGCGCGATCGAGACGCTGCTCCGCGATGAGCTCGAACGGCTCCCCGAAATCCGCCGCGTCACCCCCACCGTGCGCGTCTCCTCCGGCGCGGTCGATACCGTGCTCGATGCCACCATCGAACCGAGCGCGAGCATCGCCCACGCCACGCGCGTCCTCGGCGATGGCGTTGCCGCCATCCTCAAGGAGCAGGTCGGCGTGACCAGTGTGCGCCGGCCAACCATCCACATCTCATACGATGAGCTGGCGGCGCGCCCCGCGGGCACCGTGCCCGGCCCGCGCTTCGAACAAGACGCCCGCCCGCTGTATCCTGCGACCGTCACCGGGCCCGCCCGCCCCGAACAGCCCACTGGCGAGGAATCCGCACCGCATGACTGAACCCGCCCACCGACGGCCGCCATCGTCCAACGAGCTGCCGTGGGTGATGGAGGCCCTCCTCTTCGTGGCCGAGGAGCCGCAGCCACTGGCAGCGCTCGCCCGCGCGGCCGGGGTGAGCGATGCGGCCGCCCGCAAGGCGCTCCAGCAGCTGGCCGCCGACTACGAGGCCCGCGGCCTCCGCGTGCTCGAGGACGGTCAGCGCTACCAGCTCGGCGCCGCCCCCGAGTTCGCCCCCTACATCGAGAACATGCTCGGCACCGGCCCGGGCCAGCGCCTCACCCGCGCCGCGCTCGAAACCCTCACCATCATCGCCTATAAGCAGCCCTGCACCCGCGCCGAGATCGAAGCCATCCGCGGCGTCAATAGCGACCGGCTGGTCGCCATCCTCGAACAGCGCGGGCTGGTCGAAGTGGCCGGTACCGGCGATGGCCCCGGCCGCCCCAAGCTCTACCGCACCACCATGCGCTTCCTCGAACACTTCGGCATCAAGAGCCCGCGTGAGCTTCCTCCCCTGCCCGAGGTCCAGGAAGAGGCGCCCGTCGAAGCCGAGATCTAGGCCACCCGGCCGCTCCCCGCGTCGCCGGTCCGGGCACATTGCCGCGAATTGGCACTCCCGGCGCCCCCAAACATCGCCAACCATGTTCCCAGGCGGCCAGTGATACCACGGGCTTCGCCATCCGTTGTCTTCGTGACTCCCACTGCCACCTTGAGGAGGACACGCGATGAGGACCTTCCGCACATCCCGGCCAGGCGCCGGCCACGCCTCGTGGCTGCGGCTGGCCACCGCCCGCGCGCTCCGGTTCGCGCGGAGGCTCCCCGCCTCGCCCGGGTGCGACCATTGCTGGAGCTACCCCTTCGGCGTCGACTTCCGCCCCGGCGGGAGCCCGGGGGCATGGGTCTCCATCTGTAACCGCTGTGGCCGCAGGCAGTACCACCCTGCCATCTAACGGGCGCCGCTATGCAAGTAAGAGTGTGCTCCAGTTCACGCAGAAGGATTGACATCGCCCCGGGCCCGGCTTAGGCTCCCGCCTGCGCCAGGCCATGCAGGCGCTGCGGCAAAGCTTCGACCTGCGCACACCACCTCCCACGGAGGGCGCAATGACCGCCTCACCCGGCGTCGCCGCAGTCGACCGCGAGGAGCTGCGCGCGCGCATCGCCAGCAAGTACCGGGACGTCGCCATCAACCCCGAGCTCGGCTTCCACTTCCACACCGGGGCCCCGCTGGCAGCCATGCTTGGCTATCCCGCCGCTGTGGTCGCATCCCTTCCGCCCGGCACCGTCGAATCGTTCGCCGGGACCGGCAACCCCTTCCTTTTCGGCGACCTCCTCCCCGGCGAGACCGTCGTCGATATCGGCTGCGGCGCGGGCTTCGATACGCTTATCGCCGCCGCGCAGGTGGGTCCATCCGGGCGTGTGCTTTCAGTCGACATGACGCCCGAGATGCGCGAAAAGACCGCCGCAGGGGCGCGCGACATGGGCATTGCCCATGTCGAGGTGCTGGCGGGCTTCGCCGAGGACCTCCCGGTGGCCGCCGCAACCGCCGATGTGGTCATCAGCAATGGCGTCATCAACCTCTGTCCCGATAAGCAGGCGGTCTTCCGCGAGATGTACCGCGTCCTGAAGCCCGGTGGTCGCATCCAGGTCGGCGATATCCTTGTCCACCGCGAGGTCCCCCAATCGGCGAAGGACGATATCGAGCTCTGGAGCGGCTGAATTGCCGGTGCTCTGCTGGAAGCAGAGTGGAGGCAGATTCTGCAACTCACCGGGTTCGTCGATGTCGTGATGTCGAATGAGGTCGACGTCTTCTCCGGCAGCAAGCACGAATCCGATGCGGCCGAGTTCGAAACGCGCGGCGTGACGGTGTTCGCCCGCAAGCCCGGCTCCTGATGCCGGCCGCGCCCGGTTCCCCGGCGTTCTACCCCCTCCCCCGCGCCGCGTAATCGCTGTAACCGCCCTCGAACACCCGCAGCTCGCCGTCGCGCACCTCGAAGATGCGATCGGCCAGCCGGTCCAGCAGGTAGCGGTCGTGCGAGACCACGATCACCGCGCCGTGGAACTTCTCCAGCGCCTCTTCCAGCACTTCCGCCGCCGGGATATCCAGGTTGTTCGTCGGCTCATCGAGCACCAGGCAGTTCGCGCCGAGTTGCATCAACCGCGCGAGCTGCACCCGGCTCTTTTCGCCGCCGCTCAGCGTCGCGATCCGCTGGCTCGTCGCCTCGTACGGCAGCAGGAACCGCTGCAGCTGCGCCACCGCTTCGCCTTCGTACATCGGCTTCACCTCGCGCAGCGCCTCCACCGGCGTCTGGTCGAAGTTCAGCGTCTCGTGCTCCTGCGAGTAGTAGCCCATCTTGATGCTCGGCCCCACCCACACCTCGCCCGCGTCTGCCTTCAGCTGCCCGAGGATGAGCTTCAGCAGCACCGACTTCCCCGCGCCGTTCGGCCCCACGATCCCCACCCGCTCGCCGTTCATGATGGTCGCGTTCCCATCGATCAGGATGACCTTGTCGTCGAAGGCCTTCTCCAGGCGGCGCAGTTCGACCGCCTTCGCGCCGCCGCGGTTCGCCGGCCGGAAGTTCAGCGACATCTTCCGGCGCTCGAGCACGGGCCGCTCTACCTTCTCCATCGCGTCGATTTGGCGCTGCTTGTTGCGCGCCTGCTT
>JBBIVC010000057.1:0-10333 GCA_037439905.1 Thermoflexus sp. | reverse complement strand
GGTCTTCACGCGGGACGGACATGGGGATGAGCGACTGGCGCACGGGCTGGTTGAAGGCCATGGCGGTGCCCGCCACGAGCGCGGTGACGAACACATGCCAGGCTTCGACGAAGCCGGTGAGGCAGACGAGGGCGAGGAAGGCGTGGCAACAGGTGGAGACCACCTGGGTCGACATGAGGATGCGCTTCTTGTCGTAGCGGTCGGCGACGGCGCCAGCGATGAGGCCGAAGAAGAGGATCGGCGCCAGGCGGGTGGCGATGACAAGAGAGAGCATGACCGCCGAATCGGTCAGCTGGAGGATGAGGACGGCGCGGGCAACCTGGTCCATCCAGAGGGTGGCGGAATGGCCGGTCTGGCCGAACCAGAGGAGCCGGTAGTTGCGGTGACGGAGGGCGCGGAAGGTCTGTCCGGTGCTGCCGCGGAGGCGTGAACGCATGGCGACACTGTACCCTTACGCGAACGTTAGGGCCACCGCGTGAGCGTTACGATTCGGCATCGAGCTCGATGCCAACCGGGCAATGATCGGAGCCCATGATCTCCTGCTGGATGAAGGCGCTGCGGACGCGGGGGAGGAGTTCCCGGGAGACGAAGACGTAGTCGATCCGCCAGCCGATGTTGCGGGCGCGGCGTTCGCGCCAGGCATCCCAGTAGGTGTACTGGTCGCGCGCATCGGGGTGGAGGGCGCGGAAGGTATCCACATAGCCGGCCTCGATGATGCGGGTGATCCAGTCGCGCTCAACCGGGAGGAAGCCGGTGCCCTTGAGCGCCTCCTCGGGGCGTGCGAGGTCCATCTCGGTGTGGGCGATGTTGAAATCGCCCATGAAGACCAGGTGACGGCCGGAATCACGCAGCTGGTTCACCCGTTCGAGAAAGGCAGCGTAGAAGTCGAGCTTGAATTCGAGGCGGTCGAGCCCGCGGCCGGCATTGGGGAAGTAGCTGGTGATGACGGTATAGCCGGGGAAGTCGGCCTCGATGACGCGGCCTTCGAGGTCGAAACGTTCGATGCCGATGCCGAGGCGGACATCGATTGGCTCTTCTTTCGACAGGAGGATGGCGCCGCTGTACCCTGCTTTCTGGGCCGGGTGCCACCAGCACCGGTATCCCAGTGCTGTCCACGGTTCATCGGGGACTTGGCCGGGGAGCGCCTTCACTTCTTGCATCCCGACGATGTCGGGCCGTGAAGACTCCAGCCACGCCTGCAAGTTCCCGCTCTTGATGGTGGCCCGAAGGCCGTTCACGTTCCAGGAACAGATCTTCACCGTCCTCACGGGGCAAGTTGAAACGGAAGCTGCGCGAGGTGCAAGCCGGGGTCCGGGTACACACCCGGACCGGGAAATGCTTCACAGTCAGACGGCTGGCATTTGGAGAAACTGGCATGGATGTGCGCGGGAGAGGACCCGGGCACCGGGGAAACTGGCGGGTGAACCGGGGGGAAACCCTTATCCGAACGTTCACACGGCCCGACGATACTGATGACGAAACACGAAAGAAGGAAACGAGAATGACCGCATGTCCGATTTGCGCGGCGCGGTTCTCGGCAGCTCCAGACGTTGAGCGCCAGTGGCTCGAGCGGCACACCGACCGCAGCCACGGGATCAACCGGATGCAGCGCGTGGCGAATGGCCAGGCGCCAGACGCTCGCCGGGAAATCAAGCCCGCCGCCTAAACAAACGAACGCGTGAACACGACGGCCGCCGTGGCTACGGCCGTCACCAGAAGATATTCAGCCGTGGTGCCCCACTCGAGGTCGTGATCGAGCATGTGGTGGACGAGGCCGGTCGCCAGGTAGAAGGCGATGATGAGCAGGGCCCCGGCGAGCAGGCCATCGAGCGGAAAGAAGTAGAGCGCGATGCGGAGTTCGGCCAGCGAGATGCCGATGGCGATGCCGACGAGCAGGGAGCTGGGCCCGGTGAGGCGGCTCTCGCGCAGGAGCTCCATGGCCAGCAGCGCTGCGACGAACCCGACCATGACCGCGGCAAGCGGCACATCGTAATCCCGTGAGTAGATGACGGTGAAGAACGAGAACGCCACCAGGTAGGTGGCGATCGCCATCATGAGCCGGAACGCGCCGTAGAGGCGGGAGCCGAAATCGACGGTCTGGTACTCGCCGAAGGCAACGGCGCCCACGCTGAGCGCCGCAGCGATGGCAACCAGCGGCCGGGCATAGCCATCGATGGCGTGGTCGATGAAGAGGCCGGCGCCGAGGACGCCGAGCGCGGGCAGGAAGGTGTACACGATCGAGCTGAAGAAGCTGTGGCCGGCCCAGCGCGGATGGCGGCGCACGAGGCCATCGGTGGCGAGGGCGACGAGCGCTGCGGTGAGCCACAGGATCCAGGGCTGTTCGGGCCGCATGGAGACCCAGGCGGCGAGGCCGAGGGCCGCCACCCCTGTGAGGAGGACAGTCCGCGCTGAGAGGTTGACGGGGCCGGCGGCGCGCCGGGCTTCAGCAGCCAGGCGTCACTCCCCGGCCAGGACCGGCGTTTCGAGGCCGTAGATCTCGGCGGCATTGCGCCACCAGAGCCGCTCTTGTTCGTCCTCGGTGAGGCCGAGCTGTTCGAACATGACCTCGAAGCGGTCGATGTGTTCGCGGATTTCGTCCATGCCGCAGTCGCTCCCGAAGACGAGCTTTTCGACGCCGAACTCGCCCCGGGAGTTGGCGGCGAGCAGCTTGCGTTCGACGAGGTGGCGCTCGATGGTTTCGCCGCCGCTCATATCGAAGTAGACATTGTGGCGCCAGCGGGCGACCGACGCGGCGAAGTCGTAGTTGCCCTGGTTGCCGACGTGGGCGCCGATGATCTTGAGCTTCGGGAAGCGGTTGGCGATGGTGTCGAGGTGGAGCGGGCTCATGCGCGTGGCCGAGGCATTGCGGGGTGGCGTGCGGTCCTGCATGGCCATCATCCGTTGATAGGCGGCCGCGGCTGCGGCCTCGCGGCGCGGGTGGGTGATGGAGTAGTCGAGCCCGCCGCCGATCACGCCCATGTGAAAGAGAATCGGCATGTTCAGGTCCTGTGCCTTGCCGTAGGTGGGAAGGTAGTCGGGCTCATCGTACGGCCGCTGCACACCGATGAGCTTGAGGCCGCGGTAGCCCATGTTGTAGAGCCGCTGCACGCCCTCGGCATCGATTTCCTCGGGGTCGATGACGGCGACCGGGATGAAGAGGTCCAGGTACTTCTGGAGGATCTCCATGCCGCGCTCGTAGGTGGGGCCGAAGCGGCCGCCGGTGAGCATGCAGGCTTTCGTGATGCCGGCGCGGGAAGCGACCTGGTAGAGGCGGTCGACCATGGGGGCGGGATCGTCGTCAGGGTTCTCCCAGTTGCGAGGGAAATGAATGTGGACGTCGAAGATTTTCATGCGGACCTGCATGGCATGGGGTTCGTGCGAGTGTAGCACCCGCTCCGGCGGGGCTCACGGCACGAGCATCCAACTCAACCTTTTGTGCGCTCCCGCCGACGAGACATTCCATCCCGGCGCGCCGCTCGGTCTGACGGAGCCGAACGGGTCTTCCGCCGCAACGAACCGGGGAGGATGTCAGCGGTCCGCACCACAACAGCCTTTGTCCCGGGACACCCGGTCCATCCCACTTGACGCATGCTCATATGGGCATATGATTCACCCATGGCACGAGCAGCCACGACATCGGACGTGTTCAACGCGATCGCGGAGCCGCAGCGCCGGGAGATCCTGGTGCTGCTGCGGGCGGGAGAACGGCCGGTGACCGGGCTGGCGCGGGAGATGGGAATGACCCAGCCACAGGCGTCCAAGCACCTCCGGGTGCTCCGGGAGGTCGGGCTTGTGCGAGAACGCCGGGCAGGCAAGCAGCACCTGTACGGCCTGGACGCCCGGGGACTGCGGCCGGTCCACGAGTGGGCCGGCGGGTTCGAGCGGTTCTGGAACGAGAGCTTCGACCGGCTCGACGCTTATGTGCAGGGGCTCAAGCAGGAAAGGCAGGAGGAATAGGTGAGCGCAACGGGAGAAGGGACGCCGGGACAGTCCGCAACCGCCGACCGGGAGGTCGCGATAACCCGGGTGATCGACGCCCCACGGGAGCTGGTGTTCGAGGCGTTTACCGCCGTCAGGCACCTTTCGCGCTGGTGGGGACCAGAGGGGTTCACCACGACCACCCGGTCGTTCGAATTCCGGGTTGGCGGAGAATGGGACTTCGTCATGCACGGGCCTGACGGGACCGACTACCAGAACTGGATAACGTGGCGGGAGATCGTCCCGCCGGAGCGGATCGCGTTGTTGCATGGCGAGTCCCGCGACGACCCGAACGCCTTCGAGACGGTCCTCACGTTTGAGGCCGTGGGTGCGGCGACCCGGATCGAGATGCGGACGGTGTTCCCCACAAGGGAACTGCGGGACCAGGCGGTTGAGCAGTACCACGCGATCGAAGGGGGTCAGCAGACGCTGAACAACCTGGCTGCCTACATCGCCGAGATCGCGGGGACAGGTGCGGAGGACTGAACAGCGGAAGGCGTCCTGGAAGGCGCGAGCGTGACGGGGCGAGGAATGTTCGGCGCCAGCGGGCGAGGGCGGCCCGGGGAAAGCTGTCGCCATCCACGCGAATGAGCTGCCGATTGCCGGGCGCCACGCCGAGGCGGGCCAGCATTTCCCTTCACGGCGCACGCTTAAGCTGCCTGTACGGTACGCTCGATGGCCATGCGGTCTCGTCCGTTCATCGCCCTGTACGTCGCGGTCTTCGTTGCGACGATGGGCATTTCGATGGTGAGCCCGCTGCTGCCGGTGTATGCACGGGAGCTGGGCGCGAGCGGGGTGTGGCTGGGCCTCACGTTCTCGGTCTTCGCGATTGTGCAGACGTTCGTTGGGCCGTTTGCCGGGCGGCTTTCCGACCGGTTCGGGCGGAAGCCGTTCATCGTGACCGGCCTGCTCATCTACCTGGTGGCGGCGCTGGGATACCTGACGGCGGTGAACTTCTACCAGGTGATCGCGTTCCGGGCGTTCAGCGGGCTCGGCACCAGCCTCATTTTCTCGGTTGCCCGGGCGTACGTGGGCGACATGACCCCACGCGGCCAGGAGGGCCGGTGGCTCGGGGTGTTCGCGACGGCGGACATCATCGGGTTTGGGACGGGGCCGCTGGTGGCGGGGTTCTTGCGGGAGTTCGTGGGGTTCAAGTCGGTGTTCGTGGCGATGGCATCGATGATGGGGCTCTCGGCGGCCATCCTGCTGTTGTGGCTTCCCCGGCACAGTCCCCAGGAGATCCTGAGGCGGGCGGGCCGGCTGGCCCATGGCGCGCCGGCGACGGTTTCGTTCGCCACGGCATTGCGGGACCGGCTGGTGCTGGCGGTCACCACGCACCAGGGGTTGATCTCGCTCTCGTTTGGCGCCTCGCTGAGCTTCCTTGCGCTCCGTCTCGAAGAAGGACTGAGTACCGGGCCGCTGCTCATTGGCATCGCGTTCGCTACCCAGGACATCACGGGTGGGGTGGCACAACCAGTCTTTGGCCGCCTGGCCGACCGATACGACCGGCGAGCGCTGGTGGCCATCGGTGTGGCGATCAATGCGGCCCTGCTGGCATCGATCGGCGTTGTGCCGGCGTACTGGGTGATGGTGCTCGTGTTGATGGGCATGGGCGCCTCGGGGGCGATTTCACAGGTGGCCTCCGGGGCCATCCAGGTGGTGGCGGGGCGGAGGGTTGGGATGGGCACGGTGCTGGGCATCGGTTCGGCGGCGAATGGCCTGGGCATCGTCATCGGCTCGGTGCTCTCGGGGCTGATCGTGGATGCGCAGGGGCTGGCGGCAGCGTTCTTTTTCGGTGGCGCGGTCATGGCGCTCGGGGTGCCGGTGTTCCTGTTCCTGACGAGCGGGGAAGCGACCACCGAAACGGCGGCCGAGGCCCTGCCGGCGGCGACAGGCGCAGGCGGGAGATGAGCCGGGCGAGCACGTAAGATCGGGCCCGTGACGCTGCCGCTCCTTCCCCAGAATGACCCGGCACGGGCGCCAGCCCCGGGCACGCTCTTCGCCGAGGTGGCGGTGAACGCGGCGCAGCCGGCGCGCGCGCCATTCACCTACAGCATTGCCGAGGGGGAGCGCGTCGTGCCGGGGCAGGCGGTGTTCGTTCCATTCGGGCAGCGCATCCTGCAGGGGATCGTGCTGGACGTTACGGACCGGACAACGCTCGAGGCGGTCCGGCCGATTGCCGCGGTTGCCGACCCCGAGCCGATCCTTGACGCGGCGCACATCGAGCTCTCGCGCTGGATGAGCGCGGAATACCTGGCGCCACTCTGGGACTGCGTGGCCTGCTGCCTGCCTTCGGGCTACGGACAGAAGCCGGTGACGATGGTTTCACCGGTGGAGATCCCGCCGCTGTTGCCGGTGTACCCAAAGGACCGCCGCATCCTGCAGTTCGTTGCCGAGCACGGGCGTGTCACGGTCGATGCGCTGAAGGAATCGGTCGGCGACGTTTCGCTGACGACGCTCCGGCGGTTGCAGCAGAGCGGCCACCTGACGGTCGCCCAGGGATTGGCGCGGCCAACAGGGCGGCCCCGGTTCGAACGGCGGATCGCGTTGAGTGGCAAGCCGCTGGATGCGGAGCTACACGCGAAGGAGCTGGCGAGGAGACGACCCAACTCCATCCCTGCGCGCATCCTGGCGCACCTGGCGGCACACCCCGATTGCTCGTTGAGCGAGATGCGGGACCTCGGAGCGACGCCGGCGCACCTCGCGAAGCTTGCGGAGGAAGGGTGGTTGCGCGAGTACCAGCAGCAGCTGGAGCGCGACCCGCTCGCGGAGTACCGGTTCGCGCCGAAGGCGCCCCCGCGGCTCAGCAGCGACCAGGAGGCGGCCGCTGACGCCGCCTGGTCGGAGCGGGTGTCGCTGATCCATGGCGTGACGGGCGCGGGCAAGACGGAGGTCTACCTGGAGCTGGTGCGGCGGGCGCTCGCGATGGGGGGGAGCGCGATCGTGCTCGTGCCGGAGATATCGCTCACGCCGCAGGCGATCCGCCGCTACGGCGAGCGCTTCGGCGAGACGCTCACGGTGCTCCATTCGCAGCTTTCGACCGGGGAGCTCTTCGACCAGTGGTTTCGCATCCAGCGGGGCGAGGCACGACTGGTGGTTGGTTCGCGAAGCGCGGTGTTCGCGCCGGCGCGAAACCTGCAGGTGGTGGTGCTCGACGAGGAGCATGAATGGAGCTACAAGCAGGCGGACCCGCAGCCGCGCTATCACGCACGGGACGCGGCCGAGAAGCTGTGCGCGCTGACGGGCGCGCGGCTGGTGCTTGGGAGCGCGACGCCGGACATTCTGACGTACCACCGGAGCGAGGTCGGGGCCATCCGCCGGATCGAATTGACGCAGCGCCTGGCGCCTGCCGCGGACGGCGGGACGACGGAAGGGACGATGCCCACGGTGCAGGTGGTGGACATGCGCGAAGAGCTGCGCGAGGGGAACCGGAGCGTGTTCAGCCGCGCGCTGCGCCGGGCGGTGTACCAGGCGCTAAAGGCTGGCGAGCAGTCGATCCTTTTCGTGAACCGGCGGGGCTCGGCGCGTTTTGTGCTCTGCCGGGATTGCGGCTTCCTGCCGTTGTGCCCTTCGTGCGAGGTGGCGATGAGCCTGGACCTCTCGACCCCGGTCCACCCGCTGCTGCGCTGCCACCATTGCGGCCGGCAGCGGCGGCTGGAGGACCGATGTCCGAAGTGCCATAGCGCGCGGTACCGGCCATTCGGAGTGGGGACGCAGCGGATCGAGCAGGAGGCGAAGTCGGCGTTTCCCTCGGCCCGGGTGGCGCGCTGGGATAGCGACGTTTCGCGGCAGAAAGGGAGCCACGAGCGCATGGTGCGGGCGCTGGAGGCCAGGGAAATCGACATCCTGGTGGGCACGCAGATGCTGGCGAAGGGGCTGGACCTGCCCGAGATGACGGTGGTTGGCGTGGTCGACGCGGACGTCGGGCTGAGCCTGCCGGACTTTCACGCGCACGAGCGGACATTCCAGCTGCTGTCGCAGGTGGCCGGGCGGGCGGGCCGGCGCGACAAGCCCGGGTGGGTGTACATCCAGACCTACGAGCCGGAAGCGCCGCCCATCCTTGCCGCGGCGCATCACGACTATCGCGCGTTCTATGAAGAGGAGATCGCCCACCGCCGGCGGGCGGGCTACCCGCCATTCAGCCGGATCGTGCGGATGGTGCACCGCGATTCGAACGCCGAGCGGGGGCTCGAGGAGGCTTCACGGGTGGCGGCGGAGCTCCGGGTGAAGCGCGATGCTGCCGGGCGGGCCGAGCCGGACATCCTCGGGCCGACGCAGGCGTACATCGCGCGAATACGGGGCGAGTACCGCTGGCAGGTGCTCTTGCGGGGTCGCAACCCGGCGGCGCTGCTGGGCGACGTGCGCCTGGGCGAACGCTGGCATGTGGATGTGGACCCGGCGAGCCTGCTGTAGCTCGGTTCGCCGGTTGTTCGTGCCGGGCGAATCGTCGCCCCAGGGCGGGCTTGCTGCTATCCTCCCAGCGACACGGGCGCCAGCGCGCCCATCGGAGGGCAACCGCTCCGGATGGACCAGGAAATCAAACCGTGGAGCCGCCTTGCGCTGATCTTCCCCGGCCAGGGGTCGCAGCACGTTGGCATGGGCCAGCGCCTGGCGCAGGTATCGAAGGCCGCGCGGGACATCTTCAAGCGAGCGGACGATGTGCTCGAACGGAACCTATCGAAGCTGTGCTGGGAGGGACCAGAGGACGAGCTCGAATCGACCGCGAACCAGCAGCCTGCCTCGTTCGTGACGTCGCTCGCGTGGCTGGAAGCGCTGCGGGAGCGATGGAGCGAGCTGGGCAAGAAGCTCGAACCGCAGCTCGTGGCCGGGCATTCGATGGGCGAGTTCACGGCGGCGGTTGCTGCCGGGTCGCTGGACTTCGACCAGGGCCTGTACCTGGTGAACCAGCGCGGGATCCTCATGGAGGAAGCGGGGCAGGAGAACCCTGGCGGCATGGCATCGATCATCGGGCTGCCCGAGGCGACCATCGTGGAGATTTGCAACGAAGCCTCGAAGGAAGGGTATGTCGGGCTGGCGACTTCGAACTGCGAGGGTCAGAACGTGATTTCCGGCTACCTGAAACCGCTCAAGCTGGCGATGGAGCTGGCCGAAAAGGCCCGGGCGCGCAAGGTGGTCCGGCTCCCGATTTCGATCGCGTCGCACTCTCCGCTGATGGCAAAGGCGAGCGAAGGGATGAACCGGCTGTTGCAAAAGGTGCCGCTGCGCGACCCGATCCACGCGATGGTGGGGAACGTCAACGCCGAGATCCTGACGACGAAGGAGCAGGTCTACGCCGAGTTGCGCGACCAGCTGACGCACGGCGTGCAGTGGCAGAAGTCCGTGGAGAAGATGTGCGCAGAAGGGATTGACATGTTCATGGAAATCGGGCCGGGGAATGTGCTGACCCGGCTGGTGCGCAGGATCAACTACGACGTGAACAGCCTGGCGATCAGCGACGACTACGAGGGCTTGCTGAGCGACAACTTCCGGCTCGTCGAGGCGGCAGCGCGATGAGCCGGCGAGTAGTCGTCACCGGGGTCGGGGCAGTCACGGCTGTCGGCCACACGGCGGAGGAGACGTGGCAGGCGATGCTGGCCGGGCGGAGCGGCATCGGGCCGATCACGCTGTTCGACCCGGAGCCGTACCCGGTTCGCATCCAGGCGGAGGTGAAGGGCTTCGAACTGGGCGACCGCGTGGATGCGAAGCAGCAGCGCTACATGAACCGGGGAGTGACCTTCGGCATGTCGGCGGCCCTGGAGGCGCTGGAGGATAGCGGGTTCGAGGTCACCGACGAGAACGCGGATATGGTGGGCGTGATTTTCGGTTCGGGCGCCGGGGGCACGGACATGGTGCTGGAGCACCAGCGGATCCTCGATGAGAAGGGGCCGCGGCGGGTAACCCCCTTCCTGGTGGCGAATTTCATCCCCGATGCCTGCAGCGGGCACATCGCCATCCACACGGGCGCGCGCGGACCGAACTACGCGCCGGTGGCAGCCTGCGCGACCGGTGGCGTGGCGCTCGGGGAGGCGTTCGAGACGGTGGCGCGGGGCGATGCCGATATGGTCATCGCGGGCAGCGCGGAAGCCGTCCTCCTGCCCATCTACCATGCGACCTGGTGTTCGATGCGGGCGCTTGCCGGCGACAATGAGCACCCGGAGAAAGCGCTCAAGCCGTTCGACCTCAACCGCGATGGCTTTATCGCGGGCGAGGGAGCGTGCGCGATGATCTTCGAGGAGTACGAAAGCGCAAAGGCACGCGGGGCGAAGATCTACTGCGAGGTGATCGGCTTCGGCTCTTCGAACGACGCCTATGACATGATCGCCCTGCACGAGACGGGCCGCGGCCTGAAGCGCGC
>JBBIVC010000056.1:0-10392 GCA_037439905.1 Thermoflexus sp. | reverse complement strand
CGACCGCGACGATCCCGCCCTTGATGCCGGCGAGGTCCTCGCGCGCCTGGTACAACCGCCCGGCGCCCTCCCGTATCCGCGAGAAGTACGCCTGCACCGAGACCGTGCCCGGCGTCGCCCGCGAAGTAGGCAGTGGGGCCGCGGCCGGGCATTCGGGTTCCTCGGGAATCGCGCTCGACGGGCTCCCACACGCGGCCAGCCAGAGCATCGAGGCCAGCGCCGCGGCTGCCGCCCGCGCCTTCATCCGCGAATCCCCAGCAGGTAGCGGGCCGCGGCCTTGACCGCCTGGGCCCGGTGGCTGATCTCGTCCTTCTCCTCGTCGGTCGCCTCGGCCTGCGTCCTCCCATCGGGGAGCAGGAACACCGGGTCGTAGCCGAATCCCCGTTCGCCCCTTGGCGCGAAGCCGATCCGTCCTTCCTGGACACCCTCAAAGGTCACCGGGGGTGCCTCGCAATCGCCGAACGCCACCGCCACGACCGCCCGGTAGCGGGCCGTCCGCTGCTCCGCGGGCACCTCGCGCAACTCCTTGAGGAGGAGCTCCACGCGGCCGCGGTCATCCAGGCCCTCGCCACCGTAGCGCGCCGAGTACATCCCGGGCCCGCCGCCGAGCGCGTCGACCTCGATGCCTGAATCATCCGCCAGCGCGGTCATCCCGCTCGCCGCAGCGAAGGCGCGCGCCTTCAGGATGGCGTTCTCCTCGTAGCTCTCGCCCGATTCCTCCACCTCAACCGCGATTCCCGCCTCTGCCGGTGTGACCGCCACGAAGCCGAACGGCTCGAGCAATCGCCGGAATTCCCTCACCTTCCCGGGGTTGTTCGTGGCCAGCAGAATCCGGCGGCCGTCCCGCGCCTGCCCCTCCCCGTGAACTCCCATGGCGAGAGTGTGTCCGAAATCTGCCCCACCGGGCAACGAGGCCGCCTCCCCGCGGCGTGTGATACAGTGCGCCCTCAATTCCTGTGCCCGAGGCGAAAGACCACACATGAAAGCGATGGTGCTGCGCGGAAAGACGCTCGCGATCGAATCCCTCCCCCGGCCAACCGCAGGCCCCGGCCAGGTGCTCGCCCGCGTGCTCGCCTGTGGCATCTGCGGCTCCGACCTGCACGCCGCGAAGTACATGGACGATATGGTCGCCGCCTCCCGCATGAGCGGTAGCGCCGCCCTTGACCGTGAGCCGGACGCCGCCATCGTCATGGGCCACGAGTTCGTTGCCGAGGTCGTCGAGGCCGGGCCCGGCGCAGCCGAGTGGACCCCGGGCACCCGCGTCACCTCCATCCCGGTCCTCGTCGACCCCACGGCGCCGAACGGGATGGTCGCCCTGGGCTACAGCGCGAAGTTCCCCGGCGCCTACGGCGAATACGTGGTCATGAGCGCGCCGCTTCTCCTGAAGGTCCCGGATTCCGTGCCCAACCACGTTGCGGCAACCACCGAGCCGTGCGCCGTCGGCCTCCACGCGGTCCGCGAGGCGCGCCTGCAGCCGGGCGAGACGGCGGTTGTCATGGGCGCCGGGCCCATCGGACTCATGACGCTCCTCTGGCTCAAGAAGGAAGGCGTCAAGCACGTCACGGTCTCGGAGTTCGCCGCGCCCCGGCGCGCTCTTGCCAGCCGGCTCGGCGCTGACCTCGTGGTTAACCCCGCCGAGGAGGACCTGGCCGCCGCCGTCGAACGCGCGACCGGCGCGCCAGCCCCCGTCGTCTTCGAGTGCGTTGGCGTCGAAGGCACCCTCCACCAGGCGATGCAGCTCGTCGCAAGGATGGGGCGGGTGGTCGTTGTCGGCGTCTGCATGAAGGAAGACCGGATCTACCCGATGGTCGGCATTAACAAGCAACTCACCCTCCAGTTCGTTTTGGGCTACACCCCCATGGAGTACGCCGAGGCGCTGGCCGCGCTCGCCGATGGCAGCATCGATACCTCGCCCATGGTCACCCGGCAGGTCACCCTCGATGAGCTCCCGGCTGCCTTCGAGGCCCTCGCCGATCCGCGCGACTGCAAGGTGGTTGTTGTGCCCCACGCCTGATTCGCCGCCGCCGCGGGCCGAACCCCTGTAGTCTTTACGCGTTGGACGATTTCTCCCTGCTGACGTCGATCGCCACGGCACTCGGCCTCGCCGTGGCCGGCGGCATCCTCGCCCGCCTCGCGGGGATATCGCCCATCGTTGGTTACCTTGCGGCCGGGCTGGTCATCTCCCCGCTCACGCCCGGGTACGACGCGGACGCCGAAGCCATCGAGGAGCTCGCCAACCTCGGCGTCATCTTTCTCATGTTCGGTGTCGGCCTCCATTTCAACCTCGCCGACCTCTTTACCGTGCGCCGCATCGCGATTCCCGGGGCGCTCATCCAGGTCACCCTTGCGACAGCAGCCGGGGCCACCCTCGGCTACACCTTCGGGATGCCCCCACGCGAATCTCTCGCATTGGGGCTGGCCGTAAGCATTGCCTCAACCGTCGTCCTCATCCGCTCCGTCGAAGACCGCGGGCTCCTGGGCACCGTCCATGCCCGCGTCGCGATCGGCTGGCTCATCGCCCAGGACCTGCTGACCATCATCACCCTCGCCATGCTCCCCACGCTCGAACCGGGCCACGAGGGCGACTTCTGGCGCAACCTGGCCTTGGCGGTGCTGAAGGCCTCGGTCTTTGTCGGCATCATGCTGGTGTTTGGCGCACGGCTCCTGCCCAGGCTCCTCTCCCTGGTCGCACGCACCGGCAGCCGCGAGCTGTTCATCCTCGCCTTCGTCGCAGCGGCCCTTGGCATCGCCACCAGCGCCGCCGCCTTCGGGCTCTCCGTCGCGCTCGGCGCCTTCGTGGCCGGGGTCGTCGTCTCCGAAACCGAGACCAGCCACCAGGTCGCCGCCGATGTTGTGCCCCTCCGCGATGCCTTCGCCGTCCTGTTCTTCGTCTCGGTCGGCATGCTCGTCGACCCGGACCTCGTCGTCGAGAACCTCGACCTCTACCTGGCGGTGACTCTCCTGGTGCTCTTCGGCAACGCCACCATTGCGTTCCTCACGGCCGCGGTCTTCCCCTTCCCGGCGCGCACGGCCCTCGTCGTTGGCGCCGGCCTCGCCCAGCTCGGCGAGTTCTCCTTCATCATCGCCGATGAATCGCTGGGCAGCGGGCTCATGACGCCGGTCACCTACAACGTGATCCTCGCCGCGGCTGCCACCTCGATTGTCGTGAACCCGCTCGCGTTCCGCTCGCTCCCCGCGCTCGAGACAGTCCTCCGCCGGACGGGTCCGGTGTGGCGGTTCATCAACCACCAGGGCGAGATCCCGCAGCCCCGGCTGCCACAGTCTGGCCACGTCGTGATCATCGGCTACGGCCGCGTCGGCGAGCTGACCGGCCACGCCCTCGCCCAGGTCGGTGCACCCTTCACCGTCATCGAGGCCGACCTCGACCGCGCCCGCCGCCTGAACGCCGCCGGGATCCCGACCATCTGGGGCGATGCCGGCCGCCACGAAGTCCTCGAACGCGCCGAGCTCCAGCATTCCCGCGCCGTGGTCGTAACCGTCCCCGATGAGAGCACCGCGCTCGTTGCGGTTGCTGCCACTCGGGCCATCGCGCCAGGTGTGCCCATCCTGGTCCGCGCTCGTACCGGCGGAGAGATCCACGTCCTCCGCGCCCTCGGTGCCACCGAGGTCGTGGTGCCCGAGTTCGAAGGCGGCCTCGAACTCATGCGCCAGACCTTCGTCGCGCTCGGCTTCGACGCCGAAGAGGCGCTCCACCTCTCCGATGCCGTCCGCGACATCCACTACGCCGCCGCCGAGCACGACCACCCGGCCTGACGCTGGAAACGCAGGAGCCCGGCATTTCTACCGGGCCCCTGGCTTATCTCGAATGGATCGGGACTATTCGATTTCGACGGTCGCGCCGGCTTCGGTCAGCTTCGCCTTGATCGACTCCGCCTCTTCCTTGCCGATGCCTTCCTTCACCTTGGTGGGTGCGGCCTCGACGAGGTCCTTCGCTTCCTTCAGGCCCAGCCCGCTCACCACCTCGCGGATCGCCTTGATCACGTTGATCTTGTTGTCGCCGAAGCTCTTGAGGACGACGTTGAACTCCGTCTTCTCTTCCTCGGCGGCGGCGGGAGCAGCCCCACCCGCGGCCGGGGCGGCGCCAGCGGCCATCACCATCGGCGCCGCCGCCGTGATCCCGAACTCGTCCTCGATCGCCTTGTTCAGGTCACGCAGTTCGAGCAGGGTCATCCCCTTGATGATTTCCAGGGCCTCTTCAACTTTGGTTGCCATCAGTGTTCTCTCCAGTGTGCGTTTCGTGGCCTTCCCGCCGTGGCAGGCCGGCCGCAGTTGTTCAGGCGCTCGCTTCGAGCTGGTTCACCCGCGCGTCGATCAGCCCGGCGAACGTCCGGATCGTCGACTGCATCAGGCCGGCGAAGTTGTAGAGCGGGCTCTGCAGCTTGCTCACAACGTCGGCGATCATCTGCTCCTTCGAGGGCATCGTCGCCAGGCTCTCGACCTCGGCGCGGCTCAGGACCTTGCCCTCCAGCCAGCCGCCGTGGATCTCGATGTTCAGGCGCTTCGCGCGCAGGTGCTCGGTGAGCGCCTTCACGGGCGCGATCGGGTCCTCGAACCCGATCGCCAGGGCCGTCGGCCCCTGCACGATTGCGGCCATCTCCTCGCGGCCTGCCTCCCTGGCGGCCATCTGCGCGAGCGTGTTCTTCACGATGTTCACCTGGGCGCCGGTCGGGCGCAGCGCGCGCCGGAGCTCGGTGATCTGGGCGACGGTCAGCCCACGATAGTCAGCGCTGATCGCGATCGAGGCCCGCTCCATGCGGTCCTTGATCTCCGCGAGCATCGCGACTTTCCGTGGAGTCGGCATGGGCGTCCTCCAATGTCCTGCGAATGGGGCCAGGTGCATTTCCACACGGCCCGGGGCGGTGGCCCGGAAACCGAAAATCCCTGCCGCCGGGGCAGGGATCACAACGCAACGCGCACCACGGCGCATCGCGCACTCTCTGCCTCGGCAGGCGCCTTGCGGCTTATCCCCCCGTCCGCGGACGGTTCGCATTGGGACCTGCGGTCTCTGGCTCTTTGATTGACTGCTTGCAAGCATAGGCCACATCGGCCGGCCGGGCAAAATCCCGCGTCTCCCGCACGGACGCCCAACCCCGTAAGCTACCCGATATGCTCGAACTGACACGACGCCTCCTCGCCGCCGCCGAGGGTGGCGAGCCCGTCGTCCTCGCCTCCATCCTCGAACCCGGCCCCGCTCCGCTCGTGCCCGGGGCGCGGCTCCTTGTCGAACGCTCCGGCGCGCGCATGGGCTCCCTTGGCGATCCCCGCCTCGATGATCTCGTCGCCGCTTACGCCGCGGGCGCCTTCGAACGCCATGCAGCCGAGACGGTCTATCTCGGGCCTGGCGGCCTCACCGGCCGCACCGTCCGCGGCACCACGTCGATCTATATCGAGGTCGTCGAATCAAAGCCCGTGTTCCTCGTGGTCGGAGCGGGCCACATCGGCCGCGCGCTCGCCAAACTGGCTGACTTCCTCGATTTCTATGTCGTCGTGCTCGATGACCGCGAGGATTTCGCCGACCCCCAGCGCCTCCCCGAAGCCGACGAGGTCATCTGCGATGACTTCGAAGCGGCCCTCGAACGCTTCCCCATCGATTCGAACACCTCCATCGTCCTGGTCACCCGCGGGCACCGGCAGGATGAGCTCTCCCTCCGGAAATGCGTCGGCCGCGGCGCCGGCTACCTCGGCATGATCGGGTCGAAGCGCCGCACCCGGACCGTCCTGCAACACCTTCGCGATGAAGGCTTCGCACAGGCGGATCTCGACCTTGTCCGCACGCCGATCGGGCTCGATATCGGCGCCGAGACACCCGAGGAGATCGCCATCAGCATCATGGCCGAGGTCATCATGACCCGGCGGGGCGGCACCGGCGCCCCCATGTACCACCGCTAACGGCTCAATCCATCGCCCCCGCGACCGCTCCCCGCCGAGCCAGCTCGGCCCGCAGGTCGAGCATCGCCGTGTAGGTCGGCATCACGAACACCTCGTCCCCCGGCGCCGTCCCGGCCAGGATGGCGTCCAGCAGCCGGCCCGGCTCATGCGTCACGTCCCCGGGCGCGGGCCACCCCGCGTACTTCGCCCGCACCGCGAGGTCCTCGGCACGGTTGCCGCCCATCCAGCACTTCCCCACCTCGCCCGCGACAAGCTCATGGTCGACGTCCCAGATCCAGCTCACATCCTGCCCGTCGGCGAACCGGTCGTTCAGCAGCAGGGCGACGTTCAGCTGCTGCCGCTCGCCTTTCGAGGCGATGGTGTGCAGGAGCAGCAGCACCTGGTTCGCCCCCGCGGGATTCTTTGCCAGCAGCAGCCGCAGCTTCCGCCCCTCGAGCTCGACCACCTCCTGCCGCCCGAACGCGGCGCGCACGCGTGCCAACCCTGCCGCGATCGCGGCGTCGTCGAGCCCCAGTGCGCGGCACACCCCGATCGCCGCCAGCGCGTTGTACACGTTGTACAGCCCCGTCAGGGGCATCTCCACGCGCCCCGGCCCGCGCACCTCGAACGATGCCCCATCGAGCCGCAGGTCCACCGCCGTGGCGCAGGTCTGAGGCTCCTCCCGCTTCCGCTCGCAGCGGCTGCAACGCCACCAGCCCACGTGCGCGAAATAGCGGCGGTCGTACACGTAATCTCCGCCGCAGCGGCACCAGCGCGCATCGAAGGCGCCGCCACGCTCAGCCGCGAACGCCGGGTCGTCGAGCCCGAACCAGTGGACCGGCCCATCCCACCCCACCGCCATCTCGGCCACCGATGGGTCGTCGGCGTTCAGCACCAGGGTCGCCCCCCGGGGGGTGCGCTCCAGCGCCCGCCGCCAGAGCCCCGCCACCGTATCGACCTCGCCGTACCGGTCGAGCTGGTCGCGGAACAGGTTCGCGAAAGCGATGACGCCCGGCGCCAGCGCTTCCGCCGCGGGCGGCAGCGTCGCTTCGTCGGTTTCGAACAGGCCAACGGTCCCGGCGGCCCCCGGGATGCTCCCGGATATGCCCGCGTGCGAGAGCAGCGTGCTGGCGATCCCCCGCATCAGGTTGCTGCCCTCGCGGTTGTGGATGAAGGGCCGCCCTGCCGCCGCCAGCGCCTCCGCGATGATGCGGCTGGTGGTGGTCTTGCCGTTCGTCCCGGTGATGAGCACCCGCCCCCCGCCCAGGCTCCGCCCCAGGTCGCGCACCAGCCCGGGGTGGACGCGTTCTGCAACCAGCCCCGGGAGTGCCGTGCCGCCACCCCGGCGGAGCACGCGGGTCGCCATGCCCGCCCCCTTCCCCGCATTCACTGCCACCGCGAGCCGTAGCCGGTTCATTCGCCCATCATGCGGCCGCGGGACGGCTCAATCCAAACTCAGGCGCGCACCGGTCCGAGCAAACCCGCCTGCCGCAGCACGCCCAGGATCCGGTCGCGCGCGATGACCCCCACCACCCGGCCGTCATCCACCACCGGCATGTGGAGCAGCTCTTCGGTTTCCATCTCCAGCAAGACATCGGAGATGAGGCGGTCTCGCGCCGTCGCGCGGAGCCGGTCGCTCGGGACCATCGCCTCCCACGCGGTCACCCGGTCCCAGTGCTCCTCCGGGATTTCGCGCATCTGGTAGCCGCTCAGGATCCCGGCGAGCTTGCCCCCGTCCCGCACGAAGTAGCACACCCGCGGGTTCAGCTCGAGCACCCCACGCGCCAGTGACCCCACCGGCAGGTCGCCCTCGACGACCGGCGGGTCGCGGTGCATCAGGTCTTCGGCCCGGTAGCGCTGGAGTTCCCGCACGAGCCGGTTCTGTTGCAGGCTCTGCCGCGCCGCGTTCTCCAGGAACAACCCGATGAGCATCAGCCAGGCGCCACTCCCCGCGTCGCGCGCAACCAGGACGTCCTGCCCCAGCACTCCCAGCAACCCGAGGCTCATCATCGCCAGCGCGAACCCGCGGCCTGTCCACGCCGCAATCCCCGTCGCCCGGTTGTAGTTGCCCGTCACGAGCCAGATCACCGCCCTGAAGACGCGCCCCCCATCCATGGGGAACGCCGGCAGCAGGTTAAACACCCCCAGGATCACGTTCATGATCGCGAGCCAGACCAGCACGTAGTCGATCGGCCGGTGGCCATGGGCGCCCAGCAGCCACCACACGCCAACGAACACGCCGCCCAGCGCCAGGCTCGTGAGCGGCCCAGCAAGCGCCATCAGCAGCTCGTGCAGCGGCCGCGCCGCCTCGCGGGTGATCTGCGCGACGCCGCCGAAGACGAATAGCGTGATGCTCTTCACCGGGATCTTGAACGCTTTGGCGACCACGCTATGCCCGAGCTCGTGCAGCACGATCGATGCGAAGAACACCACCACGCTCGCCGCCGCCATCGCATAGTGGGTGAATCGCCCGGCATCCTCCAGCGCGCTCGGATAGAACTGGGTCGCAAGGAACCACGTCGTAATCCCGAACAGCAGGAACCAGCTGGGGTTCACCAGGACAGGGATGCCAAGCAGCGAGCCCAGCCGGATGTTCCGCATTCCCATGGCTCCAACTCTACGCCGCGTGTGGTAAAGGCTGCTGTCAGCTCCCCGCCGCGCGCCAGGCCGTCCTAGCCCTGGTTCTTGCGCGCCGGTGGCGCAGGCGGGTTGTCTTCGTCCTCGACGACCGCTTCCCACGCCAGGTAAAAATAGAAGAGGCCCAGCAGGATGGGCACCAGGAACGCCGGGTGCCGGCTTTCGAACAGCCCCCACAGCCCGCCGATGGTCATGAACATCAGCGCCCCGACGTAGACGAGGAATGCCCCCCAACTGAAACCAAGCGGCAACATCATTCGCTCCTTGCCGCCGCATCGTAGCGCCCTCTTCGGCAGCTCACATCCCACAATCAGGGTGAATTCCGTTAGAACTTCCGGCGGCCGCCCCGCCCGCAGGGTTGCGTCCCGGCTCCCGCACCGGCAAGCTTCCCGCCACCAGCCTACGGGGAACGCCAATGCCCTCCGACACGCCCCGCGTCGCCATCCAGGAAAACGTCCTCGTCGATACCGTGGATGGCCGCGAGCTCCGCTACGACATCTTCACCCCGCCCGGCGCGCCCCGGAATGCCCCCGGCGTGCTCCTCATCCACGGCGGCGCCTGGCTCCAGGGGGAGCCCGCCCAGCTCCGAGGCTACGGCATCTTCCTCGGACGCCTTGGCTACGTCTGTGTCTCGGCGGCCTATCGACTGTCGGGCGAGGCGAAGTGGCCGGCGCAACTCCACGATGTGAAGGCTGCCCTCCGCTGGATGCGCGCCAACGCCGGCACCCTCGGCCTCGACCCCGGCCGCATCGCCGTCCATGGCAATTCCGCCGGCGCGCACCTCGCCCTGATGCTCGCGGCTACCCCCAACCAGCCTGAGTTCGAGGGCAACGGCGTCCACCCGGGCATCGATACCTCCGTAGCGGCCTGCATCGCGATCTACCCGCCGGTCGAGCTTGCGATGCGCTCACTGGCCGATGCCGTCGGCCAGCTGATGGGGCCCAACGCCTCACCCGCCGACTACCGCGCCGCCAGCCCGGTGAGCTACGCCCATCGCAGCTTCCCGCCCACCATGCTCATCCACGGGACGAAAGACGAGCTCGTCCCCTGGCGGGCCAGCCTCCAGATGTACGATGCCCTGGAGAAGGCTGGCGCCCCGGCCGAGCTCCACCTCTTCGACGGGCTCCCCCACGCCTTCGATGCGGATTCCGCCTATTCGCGCAGCATCGCCGGCCTTATCCACCTCTTCCTCCAACGTCACATGGCGGCCGCCCCCGCTGAGGCTGCCGGGAGCTCCTGAAACAGCCACGAACATGGGGGCAGACCCCCTTTTTACGAACGTTTTACAGCCACGTGGCAACCACCATGCGCATGCCAGCGTTTTTGCTGGTGCGTGTATTCGCACCGATTGCTACGGTAACGAGCACGCGCACCGCTGTAACAGTGCGGGAGGAACAATGAGCTGGTTTCATCGAAAGGTTCTCGCGGTCGCGGCCATGTCCCTTGGCCTCGCCGCGATCTTCGGCGCCACCCTCGGCATGGCCGTCGCGAAGCATAGCAGCACCGTCGGCGGCGTCTGCTCCGGCGGTTCGCCAGGCTGCAACATCCACTACGTGGGCGTGGTGAAATCGGGCGCGGTCAGCCCGGCCAAGTTCACCGAGTGCCTGCCGTCCGGGTCCTGGTCCGCCATCTACACCTGGGATGGCCCGAATCAGCAGTGGCTCCACTACTTCAACACCACCGGCACTGGCGTGCCCACCTACGTGAACGACACCTCGGCCGGCGGCATCTCCACCATCCCTGGCTTCTCGGGCGTGGTCCTGGTGATGAAGCTCGGCACCCCGATCCAGCAGGTCACCCTCCTCGACGCCAACAACGAGAGCTGCTGACGCCCCCTCGGGTTCACTACCTCTTCCAAAGCCCCCG
>JBBIVC010000055.1:0-10430 GCA_037439905.1 Thermoflexus sp. | reverse complement strand
GATCAATTTCGACGACAACGCGCTCGACCGGCTGGTGCGCGCCATGCACCGGGTGCAGACATGGGAGCGCCCGCTTATGGTTTCGCCGGTGCTCCAGGAGTACTTCTCACGTCTCGCGAAAGCCGGCATCTACCGCGGAGATGCGACGCCTGAGGGGCTGCAATCGGCAGCTGCAGGCGACCCCCGCATCCGGGCATTGCTTTCGGACACGATCAGCGCCACGACGGTGGCCGCCGGGATGAAGCACAACGTGATCCCGGCACGCGCCGAAGCCACGCTCGACTGCCGGTTGCTGCCGGGCGTTCGGCCCGAAGACTTCATCGCCGAGCTCGAGCGGGTGATCGACGACCCGAAGGTCCGGGTTGAGCGCGTCCATATCGGCTGGTCGGACTCGAACCCGTTCGATACTGAACTATTCCGGACGATTGAGAGCGTGGTCCACGAGCACATCGAGGATGCGGTGGTGGTGCCGGGGATGACGGTCGGCTTCACCGATAGTGCCGTGCTCCGGAACCGCGGCGTGGTCTCCTACGGCTTTTCGGGCGGGCTCAACGTGCCCGCGCTGGGACGGACGGTGCATGGCCACAATGAGCGCGTGCCGCTTGAGAGCTTCCGTCTGAATTGCCAGATGGTGTACGAGGTGAGCCGGCGCATGTGCGCACGATAGCGCGCGGTTGCAACGTCTTTGCAACACGGCGCGGGCCGGGGGGCTTGCCCCGGCGGGTATACTGGAAGAGTCGATTCGCGCATCCAACAGAGGGGTTCGACCGGCCCGGCGCCGGGCGCCGCGGACGGGTTCCACGTCCCCCGACAAGTCAGTTCACTCCTGCGGGCCCACCACTGGAGGCCCGCCCCGGCAGCAGATGGAGCAGGCCAGATGACCTGGACCGAGCAATCGCTTCCGCTCCCATCCGAGGTGCGCCGCGGAGCCACCCGCTGCCAGTATGGCCTGCGGTCGCTCCGCCGCTCGCGGCTGCTCGCAACCTCCCGGCCGTGGCAGGTGGTCGCCAACCATGTCGCGCGCGGCGAACTGCCCGCCACGCGCGCTCGCTCCTGAGACGATCGCTCCCCGGCACCGGTGCCATCCCGGCGAGGGATGGGCCACACCGGTTTCCCGGCCAAGGAAAGGACATCTTGATGGACGAATGCCGCGCCTGTGGCGCCACCAGCAACCTGCACTACCTCGCGCCGGAGACGTGCGTGTTCGGCGACGGATCCCGACTGGGCCGCGACACGCTCCTCTGCGACGCGTGCATCGACGCGACCACGCTCCGTCGCGTGGACGGCGATATCCCCGGCGTTTCCCGGCGAGGCCGCGAGGCGGCGCTCGCTTCTTGAGAGGTCACCATCGTTCGTTGGATTGGGAGGCAATGCCATGAACAGTGACGTCATCGCAACGGCGGCAAGGCAGGCCGAAAGGCCGGATGTCAGCCCGGCGCGGGACTACCCCACCGAGCCGATCCGCTCGCAGTGGGTAGTGGACCTGGCCTCGCACCGGGTGGTGCGGCGGGCAGGGCGCCCGGCACGGCCCCCGCGGGGGAGCAGCGACGCCTCGTGAGTGAGGCCCCCGGGATGCCGGGAGTGGCCGTTCCCACGGAGCGCCCATCGCGGGTCGTGGTCGAGGAAGTCCAGCCGGAAGTCGATGCGGGCCGCTTCGCCGCGAAACGCATCGAGGGCGACACGGTAGAGGTAACCGCCACCATCTTCGCCGACGGCCACGAGGTGCTTGCGGCCGAGGTGCTCCATCGCCGCGACGGCGAGCGCTCGTGGTCGCGAGCGCCAATGCGGCCGGTTGGCAACGACCGCTGGGAGGGGACCTTCGAAACGCCTTCCATCGGCCGGTACGAGTACACCGTCGAGGCGTGGATAGACCGCTACGGGACCTGGCTGGAACGGCTGGAGAAGCGGCATGCGGCCGGCCAGGACCTGCGCGTCGAGTTCGCAGTTGGAGCGGACATGCTGGCACGCGCGGCGGAAGCCGCACCCGGGGCCGCCGCCCGTGCGCTCAGGGAGGCCGCAGCCCGGCTCCCTGCGCTGGGCGCCGATGATGGCGTCGCGCTCGCGCGGACCGTGGCAGACACGGCCCGGCGGCATCAGCCCAGGGGCGTGGCCGGGCGGTACGCCCGCAACCTGGCACTGGTTGTCGAGCGCGAACGGGCCGGGTTTGGGGCGTGGTACGAGTTCTTCCCGCGTTCGTTCGGGCCAGGGGGCGCCCACGGCACGTTCGCCGATGCGGAAGCAATGCTGCCCTACATCCGGTCGATGGGCTTCGACGTGGTCTACCTGCCGCCTATCCACCCCATCGGGATATCGAACCGGAAGGGGCGGAACAACGCCCTCGAAGCCGGCCCGGGCGACCCGGGCAGCCCATGGGCGATCGGCTCCGAGGCCGGAGGTCACTGTGCCGTGCACCCCTGCCTGGGCACGCTGGATGACTTCGGCCGGTTCCGCGAGAAGGCGGGGCAGCTGGGCCTTGAAATCGCGCTCGACCTCGCCTTCCAGTGCTCGCCCGACCACCCGTGGGTCGCGGAGCATCCCGAATGGTTCGAACACCTGCCCGACGGGTCGATCCGCCACGCCGAGAATCCGCCGAAGAAGTACGAGGACATCGTCCCGTTCGACTTCGAGTGCGAGCGGTGGCCGGCGCTCTGGGAGGCGCTCCTCGGGGTGGTGACGTTCTGGATCGACCAGGGCGTGCGCATCTTCCGGGTCGACAATCCGCACACCAAGCCCTTCGCCTTCTGGGAGTGGCTCATCGATGCGATCCGCCGCCGCCATCCCGATGTCATTTTTCTCTCCGAGGCGTTCACGAGGCCGGCGGTGCTGCACCACCTGGCGAAGCTGGGGTTCAGCCAGTCGTACAGCTACTTCGCGTGGCGGAACACGCGCGACGAGCTGACGGCCTACGTGAACGAACTGATGACGCCGCCGGGGCGCGACTACCTGCGGCCCAACTTCTGGCCGAACACGCCGGATATCCTGCCGGGTTATCTCCAGGCGGGCGGGCGGCCTGCCTTCATGGTGCGGCTGGTGCTCGCGGCCACGCTGGCGGGCAGCTATGGCATCTACGGCCCGGCGTTCGAGCTCTGCGAGGACCGCGCGCGCGAGCCCGGTTCGGAAGAGTACCTGGACTCGGAGAAATACCAGCTTCGCCACTGGGACCTCGCGAACCCGTGGAGCCTTCGCGACTTCATCGCCCGGGTGAATGGCATCCGCCGCCAGAGCCTGGCCTTCCGGGACAGTGCACGGTTGCGGTTCCATCCGACAGATAACGACCGGTTGATTTGCTACAGCCGCACCGCCCCCGGTGGCGAGACCGTGGTGGTGGTGGTGAACCTGGACCCGCGCTTCAAGCAGGCGGGGCATGTTGAACTCGACCCGGCAATGCTGGGCCGGGCGGATGGCGGCCAGTTCCAGGCGCACGACCTGCTGGGCGGCGGGCGCTACCTCTGGCAGGGAAGCCGGAATTACGTTGAACTGGATCCAGCGGTCACGCCGGCGCACATCTTCCTCCTCAGGATGGAGCGGCGCTCCGAGCGGGACTTCGAATACTTCCTTTGAAGGGGGAGAGCCGCTTGACCAGCCCCACCCGCGCTGCCCCGGGCGCCAGCGCCGAACCGGTGAGCGACCCCCTCTGGTTCAAGGATGCAGTCATCTACGAGGTGCACGTGCGTGCCTTCATGGATGCGGATGGGGATGGCATCGGCGATTTCGCCGGCCTGACGCAGAAGCTGGACTACCTGCAGGAACTGGGGGTCACGGCGATCTGGTTGCTCCCGTTCTACGAATCTCCCCTGCGCGACGATGGCTACGACATCGCGGACTACCGGAAGATCCACCCCTCGTACGGCACACTGCGCGATTTCAAGCGGTTCCTGGCGGAGGCGCATGCGCGGGGCCTCCGCGTTATCACCGAGCTCGTCATCAACCACACGAGCGACCAGCACGCCTGGTTCCAGCGTGCCCGGAGGGCGCCGCGGGGCAGCGCCCTCCGCAACTACTACGTGTGGAGCGACACCGCGGCCGAATACGCCGACGCGCGCATCATCTTCAAGGATTTCGAGCGCTCGAACTGGACGTGGGACCCGGTCGCGGGCCAGTACTACTGGCACCGCTTCTATTCGCACCAGCCCGACCTGAACTTCGATAACCCGCGCGTGCGCCAAGAGATCCTCGACATCGTCGACTACTGGTTTGCGATGGGCGTCGATGGGTTCCGGCTCGATGCGGTGCCGTACCTCTTCGAGCGCGAAGGGACGAGCTGCGAGAACCTGCCCGAGACGCACGCCTTCCTGAAGGAGTTGCGCGCGCACGTCGACCGGAAGTTCCCGGGCCGGATGCTGCTGGCGGAGGCGAACCAGTGGCCGGAGGACGCGGCGCGCTACTTCGGTGATGGCGACGAATGCCACATGGCCTACCACTTCCCCCTCATGCCGCGGCTCTTCATGGCGGTCCGCATGGAGGACCGCTTCCCCATCACCGAAATCCTGGACCAGACGCCGGAGATCCCGGACAACGCCCAGTGGGCCCTCTTCCTCCGCAACCATGACGAGCTCACCCTCGAGATGGTGACGGACGAGGAGCGCGACTACATGTACCGGGTGTACGCGGCCGAGGACCGGGCACGTATCAACCTCGGCATCCGCCGCCGGCTGGCGCCCCTCCTCGGGCACAACCGGCGCCTGATCGAGCTCATGAACGCCCTGTTGCTTTCGATGAAGGGAACGCCCGTCATCTACTACGGCGACGAGCTGGGCATGGGCGACAACATCTACCTGGGCGACCGCGACAGCGTACGGACGCCGATGCAGTGGAGCGCCGACCGGAACGCCGGGTTTTCGCGCGCCAACCCGCAGCGGCTCTACCTGCCCGTCATCATCGACCCGGAGTACCACTACGAGTCTGTCAATGTCGATGCGCAGCAAGCCAATCCATCGCTCCTGCTCTGGTGGATGCGCCGCCTCATCGCCCTCCGTACGCGCTACAAGGCGTTCAGCCGGGGGTCGATGACGTTCCTCGATACCGACAACCGGCGGGTGCTGGCGTTCCTCCGGGAGCACGAGGGGGAGCGCATCCTCGTTGTCGCGAACCTGTCGCGATTCACCCAGGCCGTGAACCTCAACCTGGGCGGCTGCGCGGGCCTCACACCTGTCGAGATGTTCGGCCACACCCACTTCCCGCCCGTCACGCACGACCCGTACTTCCTCTCGCTGGGGCCCCATGCGTTCTACTGGTTCCTCCTGGAGCCGGCGTCGGGCCATCCGCCGTCGGAGCCGGGCGGGGTTCCGCAGCTGGTGGTGGACCGCGACTGGCATGAGCTGCTCAACGGCCGGCGCAAGTCGCTGGAAGGGGCGCTCTCGGTCTACCTCCCCGGGCGGCGCTGGTTCGGCGCGAAGGCGCGCAATGCCCGGCGGCTGACGATCATCGAGGCGATTCCCTTCCGCACGCGCGGCGCGCTCGAATCGGCCTACGTGCTGGCGCGCGTGGAGTACGACCAGGGCGAGCCAGATTGCTACGCCATCCTGCTCTCGGCCGTGCAGGCCGACAGGGCCGCGGCCATCGAGCGGACCGTCCCGTGGGCGCTCATCACCACGATCGAGGACCGGACCGGCGGGGTACTGCACCTCGTGGATGGGCTCGCCCTGCCGGAGGTCGATTCGGCGTTGCTCGATGCATTCCGCTCGCGGGCGAGGTTCTCCAGCGCGCGCGGAACCCTGGCGTTCTCCCCCGAGCCGGGCTTCCGCTACCGGCCCGGCCCGGATGAGCCGCCGGCGGCGACCCACCGCGGCGAGCAGAGCAACACTTCGGTGATTTTCCCGGGCCGGTTCATTCTCAAGTTCATTCGGCGGGTCGAGCCGGGGATCCACCCCCAGGTCGAAATGCAACAGTTCCTGCGGGGAACGCGATTTGCCGATTCGGTGCCCCACCTGGCCGGGACCCTCACGTACTCGGCGCCCGGCCAAAAGCTGGCGGTGGCCGGTGTCCTCGAAGAGCTGGTAACCGCGCAGTACGATGCCTGGACGTTCGCCGTCGACGAACTCGGCCGGATGCTGGAGGAGGTGGCGGCCGCGCGCATTGAGCCGCCGGCTGTAGCCCGGCGCTCGCATCCCCTCGAACCGCCACCGGCGCCGCCCGCCATGCGGGAGGCGGCCGCCTCGTGGCTACAGTTCGCGCGTACCCTGGGCGAGCGCACCGGCGATCTCCACGGGGCGCTCGCATCGGACCCCGAGAACCCGGCGTTCGCCCCGGAGCGGTACACCCCCTTCTACCAGCGCGCCCTGGCGCAGGCCTTCCGCAGCCAGGCGCGCGATGCCTTCCGGGTGCTGCGGGCGAAGCTCGATGTGCTCGATGAGATCGCGCGGGAGCACGCGGAGAGCGTCCTTGCCGAGGAGCCCGCCATCCTCAAGCGGCTCCAGGCCGTCGCCGGGCGGCCGCTCACCAGCGTCCGCATCCGCTGTCACGGCGACCTCCATCTCGGGCAGATCCTGATCGCCGGGCGGGAGCCGGTGTTCATCGACTTCGAAGGCGAGCCGGTCCGATCGCTCGGCGAGCGGCGCGTCAAGCGTTCACCGCTCCGCGATGTCGCGGGGATGGTGCGCTCGTTCCACTATGCCAGCCGGCATGCGCTCCGCGAGCTGCTGGAGTCGCAGGCCGCAGGTTCGGGCACGGACCTCGAAGCCTGGGCGCGCGCCTGGTACCTCTGGAGCGCGGCCGAATACCTGGCCGGCTACTTCGATGTCGCTCGCGCCAGCGGTCTTCTACCCTCCGGCGCCGATGAGCACCGTTTCCTCCTCGATAGCTTCTTGCTCGACAAGGCGCTGTACGAGGTGCGCTACGAGCTCGATAGCCGGCCCGCCTGGGTCGATATCCCGCTGCAGGGAATCATCGACATCATGGACGTCGCGATTCTCGATTGAGCCTGCCTGGAGGTGCTCATGCCCCGGAACCCCGCCCCGAACCCGGCGTCGCTCTTCACCGCTGACGACCTGTACCTGTTCAACGAGGGCACGCACACGCGCCTCTACCGTTCGCTGGGGGCCCACCTCGTGGAACGCGAGGGGGTCCCGGGCGTCAATTTCGCGGTATGGGCCCCGAATGCCCGGGCCGTCAGCGTGGCCGGCGATTTCAACGATTGGGACACGGCGGCGCACCCGCTGCACAACCTGGGCCCATCGGGGATCTGGGAAGGGTTCGTCCCCGGCGCGGCTGCCGGGCAGCGCTACAAGTTCGCCATCTCCAGCAACCTTGGGGGCACGTTTCTCCGGGCCGACCCGTTCGCGTTCCGCGCCGAAGAGCCTCCAGCCACCGCCTCCATCGTCCACGACCTCGCCTACGAGTGGGGCGACGGAGAGTGGATGGCGAACCGGGCGGCGCGCAACCGTCACGATGCGCCGATCTCCATTTACGAGGTGCACCTGGGTTCGTGGATGCGCGACCCGGAAGGCAACCGCCTGCTGACGTACCGCGAGCTCGCCCCGAAGCTGACCCGATACCTGGTCGACCACGGGTTCACGCACGTCGAATTCCTGCCGGTGATGGAGCACCCGTTCTATGGCTCGTGGGGGTACCAGACGACGGGCTACTTCGCGCCGACCAGCCGTTACGGGACTCCCCAGGACTTCATGTACCTGGTGGACGTGCTGCACCAGAACGGCATCGCGGTGGTCCTGGACTGGGTGCCATCGCACTTCCCCTCGGACGAGTTCGCCCTTGCGAGGTTCGATGGTTCGCACCTCTTCGAGCACGCCGACCCGCGCCGCGGCTATCACCCCGATTGGGGCAGCCTGATCTTCAATTACGGCCGGCACGAAGTCCGGGCCTTCCTGCTCAGCAGCGCCCTCTTCTGGCTCGAAGTGTTCCACGCCGACGGCCTCCGCGTGGATGCGGTGGCTTCGATGCTCTACCTGGACTACTCGCGCAAGGAAGGGGAGTGGATCCCGAACGTGTATGGCGGCCGGGAAGACCTGGACGCCATCAGCTTTCTGCGGCAGCTGAACGAGGCCGCCTACGCGTTCGACCCCGGTATCCAGATGTTCGCCGAGGAATCGACCGCGTGGCCCGGCGTCTCGCGCCCGACGTACCTGGGCGGGCTCGGGTTCGGATTCAAGTGGGACATGGGCTGGATGCACGACACGCTGAAGTACATGCGCGAAGACCCGGTGCACCGCAAGTACCACCACAATCTGCTGACGTTCCGGGCGCTGTACGGGTTTACGGAGAACTTCGTGCTCGCGCTCTCGCACGATGAGGTGGTCCACGGCAAGGGATCGCTGCTGGGCAAGATGCCGGGCGACGACTGGCAGAAGTTCGCCAACCTGCGCGCCCTGCTGGCCTACATGTGGTGCCTCCCCGGGAAGAAGCTGCTCTTCATGGGTGGGGAGTTCGGCCAGTGGGCGGAATGGAACCACGAATCGAGCCTCGACTGGCACCTCGCGGAGTACCAGCGCCACAACGGGCTCCAGCGCCTGGTGGGCGACCTGAACGCGCTCTATCGCGGGAGCGCCGCACTCCACCGCACCGACTGCGACCCCGTGGGGTTCGAATGGATCGATTGTCACGATGCCGACCAGAGCACGCTCTCCTTCCTGCGCCGCACGGCCGATGGGAAGGAGGTGCTGGCGGTGGCGTGCAACTTCACCCCGGTGCCGCGGCCCAACTTCCGCATCGGGGTGCCGGTCCCCGGCCACTGGCGCGAGGTGCTCAACACCGACGCGCAGATCTACGGCGGGAGTGGCCAGGGGAACCTCGGCGGGGTGGGGACGGTGCCGATCCCCTCGCACGACGAGCCCCAGTCGCTGCTCATCACGCTGCCCCCGCTCGCGGTGGTGGTGTTCAGCGCGGGGCAGACCCCGGGATGATGGCTCAGGCAGGGATGGTGCCGGTGACACCCTCCGCTTCGAGGCGAGCCAGCGCATCCGCATCCACACCCATCGCAGCCAGCACCTCCGCTGTGTGCTGGCCGAGCGTGGGCGCCGGGCCCAGGGCCTCCGGGCGCCCGGCACTCGCGCGGATGGGGAGCCCGGGGTAGAGGTGGAAGCCCACGTGGGCGCGCTCTTCCCCCACCCAGAAGCCTGATTCGACCAGCGGATCCAGCGAGAGGATTTCACCCTCAGTGAGCACGGGGGCGGCGACCACCCCGGCAGCGCGCAGGCGGTCCGCCAGCTCTTCCCGCTGCTGGCGCGCTGTCCAGGCCGCCAGGCGCTGCTCGATTTCGTCCTCCCGGGCGACGCGGCCCGCAAGGGAACCGAGCGCCGGGTCGCTGGCCCAGGGCTCGCCGATCGCACCGGCCAGGCGCTCCCACTCCGCATCGGAGCGCACCTCGATCGCCACCCACTCGCCATCCGCGCACGGGAACGCGCCTGACGGCACGCGACCGGCCAGGCGGTTGCCGTTGCGCCGCGGAAGGGCGCCGGTGCGCTGGTAGTCCAGCAGGGCTTCGGAGACGAGCGGGATGAAGCCTTCGAGCTGGGCTGCCTCGATCACCCTCCCGCGGCCGTCCTTGGCCCGGGCGGCGAGCGCTGCCAGCAGCGAGATGGCGCCGGTCAGGCCGCTGACCGGGTCGCCGAGGGCGTTGCTGAGCATGACGGGTTCGCCACCGCGGTAGCCGATGAGGGAGGTAAGCCCCGACATCCCCTCGATGGTGTTGCCGAAGGTGACATAGCCGCCCTCCGGGCCGTCGCTACCGAAGCCCGGCTGGCGCAGCATGATGAGGCCCGGGTTTTCCGCGGCCAGGCGCTCGTACGTCAGGCCAAGCTTCTCGATGATGCCGGCGCCGAAGTTCTCGATCACGACATCGGCATCGCGGATGAGCCGGTGTGCGAGTTCGTTGCCAGCCGGGGTCGCCAGGTTGAGGGTGATGCCCCGCTTGCCACGGTTGACCGCGTTGAAGACATGGCTGCGCTCGTGGAGGGCGAGCGACGGGTCATCGCCTGGCGGCCGCGAGCCACGCCACCAGTCGAAGTGCGTGTGGCTTTCGACCTTGATGACGTCGGCGCCGAGCGAGGCCAGGATGTGCCCGGCGAGGGGCCCGGCCCATCCCATCGAAAGGTCGACCACGCGCAGCGCGCCTTCCCGCCAGGGCCCTCCCGGTGCGTGCGGCTCCCCGGCGCGGGAGTTCGTCCGCACGCGCGCGGGGGCGCCCGGCACCCGATACCGGCGGCCAGACGGCGTCTCGACCTCGCGCCAGAACCCGCGCGCCGCCAGCTGTGGCGAGGCAAGCACCTCGGCCATATCGGGGTGGGCCGAGCACGGGATGCGGTTGCGCTGAAGCTCGTGGTAGACCTCCCAGCGCGTGCGCGTGGCGAGCCAGGGCAGGAGGTACTCATCGAGCTGGCCGATGTTCTTCGCACGCTCGCCGGGCGAGGCGAAGCGGGGGACGACGATCTCGGGCCCGATCCGGCTCAGCAGCTCGTCCTCGACCACCGGCGCGC
>JBBIVC010000054.1:0-10512 GCA_037439905.1 Thermoflexus sp. | reverse complement strand
GATCATGTCGGTGACGCTGCGGGGCCCGGCGGTCACGTTCGCGGCGATGGTGGGCGTGGGCGTGGGCCGCGGGGGTACGGGCTCGGCAGCCTTGCCGCAGGCAACGAGTGCCAGGGACGAGGCGAGGAGCGCGACCGCCCACTTCAACGGGCATGCTCCATGCGCGTTTCGACGCCGATCGTCTGGAGGTAGCGGCCGGCGGCTCCCTGCCGCCCGCGCGGCGCCCGCAACAGCTCGCGGATGTCGTCCGGGGTATCCAGGTCGAGCGTGAGCTCGCGGTTGTGGTTGGTTATCACGGTCATCCCCGCGCTCCGGGCGGCGGCGGCGTGCTTCGCGAAGCTGCCCGGCCCATAGGCGAGCGGGAACCGCCCCGGCGGATGCAGCAACATGGCGTTCGTGCCCCCGTCAGCGCTTTCCACCAGCACCACCGTCCCTTCGCCGGCGTCCAGCCCTTCGAGCGTCTCGATCGCCCCGGCCGTCGCCAGCGGCAGGTCGGCATGGAGGATGAGCAGCCGCGAGGTGACCGCGCCCTCGGCACAGAGGGTTTCGATGGCGTGTTCGAGCTGGGCGTTGAGGCCGTGCAGCGCCGGTTCCTCGCGGAGCACCCTGGCCCTTCCGTCCACGTGGGCCGCCACGCGCTCATCGGGGGTGAGTACGATCGCGCGCGGCCCGGCTGCGTGCAGCACGGTCTCGAGCGTGACCAGCGCCAGCGTGAGCCGCTCCTCGGCGCTGAGCAGGCTCGCGAGCCGGCCCTTCGCGCGGTCCAGGCCGTTCACCGGGACCAGGATCGGCAGGTCGCTCATCGCATCCCCTCCAGCGCCTCCAGGATGTCGCGCGCGAGCTCACGCTTGCGCTCCATGCTCGTCATCATCGTGTCGACCACAAGCGTTCTCATGCCCAGCGCCTCGACTGCGGGAGCGAGCGCCCGGTCCTCCACGTCGAGCACGAAGAGGTCGATGAGCCCGCGATAGATCTTCGCCACGCCGAGCGCCGAGACCTCGTAGCCCATGCTCGTCATCATCTTCGCGGCAGGGCCCTTCACCACCTGGCCGGCGATGATGGGGCTGATGGCCACCCGGGTCGCGCGGGTGTTCGCAAGCGCCTCGCGCACGCCCGGCACGGCCAGGATCGGCCCAATGCTGACGAAGGGGTTGCTCGGCGCGAGGATGACGGCGCGCGCCTCCCCAATCGCCTCGATCACGCCCGGTGCGGGCCGCGCGCGTTCCACACCTTCGAAGCGGATCGACTTCACGTCGACCTCGGTGCGCAGCCGGACCATGTACTCCTGGAAGGCGAGCTCACCCTCCGGGCCGGTGATCATCGTGCGCACCGGCTCGTTCGACATCGGCAGGATGGTGCAGGTGAGCCCCCAGGCCCTCGCCAGCCCGCCCACCACCTCGTGCATGGGCACACCCTCGCGCAGGAGGCGCGTCCGGTGGATGGCCATCCCGAGGTCGCGGTCGCCCAGGTTGAACCAGCGCTCGTAGCCGAAGCGCTGCAGCTGGTCGATAACGGCGAAGGTGTCGCCCCGGAGCCCCCAGCCGGTTTCGGGGTTCACGGCATCGGCGAGCGCGTAGATGACGATGTCCGTATCGGGCGAAACGTGGAGGCCGAACATCTCCACATCGTCGCCCGTGTTGGAGATGACCGTGACGGCCGACGGGTCGACCGCCTGGCAAAGCCCCTGCAGAAACCGCGAAGCGCCGACGCCGCCGGCGAACACCGTATACATGCCCGGATGGTACCTGTGGCCGCGGCGTACCGCGAACGTGTGCGCTGGCTCAGGCCGGGGCGGGTGGTATCCCGGGCGACGGCTCCGCTGGCGTGGCAGTGGCGCGAAGGCCGGCATCCATCCGCGTTCCAGCGGCCTCCCGCGCGGCGCCCACGGCCATGGCCCGGCCCCTGCGCGCGGCGCCCTGCTCGATGGCGATGAAAATCGCGAAAATCGCGTAGAGGTACGGCTCCTCGTACAGCCGCCCCTCCGACTGGCTCTGCAAGAGGATTTCGATGAGCGCCACCGCGCAGAATGCGGCCAGCAGCCGCGCGTAGGGCTCCACCTCGCGCCGGTACACCGCCCAGCTCGCGTTGGCCACACGGACCACCACAAAGCCGAACATCGCGATGGCGACGATGCCGCCCTCGGCCATCAGGCTGACGAACGACGTATGCGAGAGCGTGGTCTTCGCCCACCAGGGGATGACCCACAGGTAGTTGTGGATGAGCGAGTTCTGGTAGCTGCCCGTGCCCACGCCGATGAACGGGTTGTCCTTCCACATCTCCCACCCGGCCCGGATGAGGAACTCCCGCTGGCCCAGGACCTGTGTTCCCAGCGTCAGCGTCCGGACACGCTCGAATTCCGGCCCGCCCTGCAGTGCCAGCAACCCCAGCAGCACCGCCACGCCCAGGGCGCCGCCCGCGAGGAGCCGCAGCCTGGTGGCGCCCGCGATCGGAGAAAGGAGAATCATCAGGGAGCTTGCGAGCACGAACCCGAGCCAGCCTGAGCGCGAGGCCGTGAGGATCAGCGCGGGCAGGCTCAACACCAGCGCCGGCGCCGCCAGGTACACCGTCATCCGCCGTGGGCCCGTCGCCAAAATGGCGCCGATCGCCAACGCCATCGTGATCACCAGGAAGCGGGCAAGGTTGTTCGGATCGGCGAAGGTTGCATTCGACCGGTAGCTGTAGTCGTCCGACTCGATGAGGATGGCGCGCCACTGGAACACGCCGAGGATGCGCTGGGCCATGGCGATCAGCGAGAGCAGCGCCGCCGCGATGAAGAAGGCGGCCACGATCCGCTCGATATCGCGGCGGTTCTCGATGAGCGTGGGCGCCGCGAAGACGAACGCCACATAAAGCGGAAGGTTCAGCACGGCGTTGGGTGGCCGCTGCGTATCGGACCAGCCCACTCCCAGGGTAATCACCCCCGCGAAGACGACGACCGGGATAAGGAAGCTGGAATTGGGGATGAGACGCGCGGGGTCGTGACGGCAGCGCCAGGCCGCCATCACGATGGTCGCCGCCATGGCCGCCTTGCCGGGGTTGAGCATCGTGCGGATCGCGCCGCCCACGCCGCTCTGCCCGAGCACATCGAGGGCCTGCGTCTGCAGGTACTCCACCGGCAGCCCGAGGATGACGCAGGGGACGAGCAACTTGGGCTCGCGGAGGATGATGACCGCCGCCAGGAGCAGGGCCTGGAGCGCCACGATGAAGGCCAGGTCAAGCACCGGCGCGATTCCACCTCGTGACGTGATTCACAATTGACCCCCGTCTGGCGTGGCAACTACGATACGGCCCGATGCCGACCGGAACCAGCGGGCTGGAACGTGACCTTGCCATCCTCCGCCGGCGGGCCTGGTTATTCGTCCCTTTCGCGGCGCTGGGCATCCTCGCCGCTTTGTTCATCGGCAGCCTGACGGGCGAAAGCACGGCAACCGCTTCCCTCACCCTCGATACAACCGTGCACGACCTGGTGATCGGCGGCGACCGTGGGCTGCGCATCTATGAGGCCCAGGAAATGACCAGCGACCCGCGCTTCCGCGAAAAGGTGCGCGAGGCGATCGGCGACCCGGACTTTGATTTTGGACGCTTCTCGATCAGTCTGAACCCCATCTCCGTCGCCGATGGCATCTCCCGCGGCGTCCTCACCGTCTCCATCTCCGACCCGGTAAAGGCCGAGGCGGAGCGCTACCGCGCCGCCTTCGTTGATGTGTTCACCACGGAATACACCACGCAGGATGGGCTCTGGCGCGCCCGCTTCGTGGAACGCCGCCGGAAGGTCGCCGAGGAGAACGCAGCTCAATTCGAGGAGGTCTATGCGCGGCTCAAGGCGAAGACGGACCCGCTGGGCATCTACCTCCCGCCGCTGATCGATGCGCGCGGCGCCACCTCGCCCTCGGACGCCGACTACGAGCAGCAGGCGCAGCTCCGCCGCGAGCTCGCCGAGGTGGAAGGCGCGCTCGATTCGATCGCCGGGATCTCTCCCGCGGCCGCGGCCGCCGTCGCCGGCAGCGTCCTCGGCCAGCCGGTCGCCGCGGGCGATGCCGCCGCGGCCCTCACCGCCCGCAAGGCTTCCCTCGAAGCCGCGATCGAGGCGTTCGCCACCGATACCGTCGCCCTGGCCGAAAGCAGGCTCGATCCCGAGACGCTCCGCCTGCTCGACGAGGCGCGGGGCAAGCGCCAGACCAAGGACGAATCCTACGTCCGCCTGGCGAACGCGGAGGTTGCCGTGGGCAGCGCCGAGAGTTACGTGACCGCCTCCTACAGCTCCTCGGGCGGGCTCGCCGGGTCGATGCTGGGGCGCATCGCGGTGGCCATTGCCGTCACGGTCGTGTTCGGGCTCATCGCCATTTACACTGTCGAGTGGCTCAGCCAGGCGCGGGGCTCATCTGATCTCTAGGCGCCTCCGCGCCTCCCCCGCTATGCGTATCGCCGAAATCAACGACATCGCCTCCGTGGCCACCGAGATCGCCGCCGGGCTGCGCACGCTCGGCCACGAGGTCGGCTTCTTCCAGCCGCGGCTCTTCGGCGCCCGTCTTCCCGCCCCCGTGAAACCGGTGACGGCGCCCCTGCGCGCCCTCGATTGGCTCGACCTTGCCCGGCGCGTGCGGCGCGGCCGCTACGACCTGGCCCACATCCACTACGCCTACCTGGGCAACGTTGGCCGCCTCGGGCGCATCCCCTACATCCTCCACTGCCACGGAAGCGACGTCCGCGACCAGACCGCATGGACCCGCCCCCTGGTGCGGAGCGCGCTCGCCCACGCCGGTCACGTGTTCTATGCCACGCCAGACCTGTGGCCCTTGTTGCGGGATCAGCGCCCGGATGCCGAGTTCCTGCCCAACCCCATCGACCTCGAGCGCTTCTCGCCGGCTTCCCCCCCGTCGCAGCAAACCGGGGTGCTCATCTGCTGCGCCCTGACCGAAGTCAAGGGCGCGGGCACGATCCTCGAAGCCTGCCGCATGCTCGCCGAACGGCGCCCCGATATCCACTTCACCGCCTACGCCAGGGGGGCATTTGCCCCGCGCTTTGCTGCCCTGCCGAACGTCACCCTCGTCGATCCGCGCCCGCGCTGGAAGCTCCCCGAGCTCATCAACCGCCACGCCCTGGCGGCCGGCCAGATGAAGCTCGGCTCCGCGGGCATGGCCGAACTCGAGGCGATGGCCTGCGGCCGCCCCGTGGTCACCTGGTTCAACGAGCAGGCCGCCTACCCCGAGCCTCCGCCGTTTGTCTCGGTCTCGACCGCTGCCCAGATGGCCAGCGCGATCGAACGGCTCGCCAGCGCGCCCGCCGAACGCGATGCTACCGGGGAACTCGGCCGGGCCTGGGTGGCGAAATACCACGCCCGCGACCGCATCGCCGCACGTGTCGAGGCGGTCGCGCGCGCCATCCTCGCCGGTGAACCCGTCCCTCCCGCCGATTGACCGCATTCCCGCCCCTGCTAGGGTGAAGCGATGACGACTCCCACCGCCGCTGGCCGGCTCGATGATGCGCCGCTCACGCTTCCCGAGCGCCCGCTCGTCTCCATTGTCATCCCCTGCCTGAACGAAGAGGACTACATCGTCGCCCTCCTCGATTCGCTCGCGGCCCAGGACTACGGCGCCGGGGACATCGAAGTCATCGTTGCCGATGGCGGCAGCACCGACCGCACGCGTGAGCTGGTGGCCGGCTACCGGTCCCCCTTCCGGCGGCTCGAACTGGTCGATAACCCGCGCCGCATCACGGTTGCCGGCCTGAACGCGGGCATGGATGCAGCCCGCGGCGATTGCTGGATCATCATCGGTGCGCATAGCAAGGTCCGCCCCGATTTCGTGCGCGAATCGGTGGCCGCCCTCAAGCGCACCGGCGCGGCCTGCGTGGGCGGCCCCATCGAGACGATCGGCGAGGGCGCCGTCGGGCTCGCGATCGCCGCCGCCATGTCCTCGCCGTTCGGCGTGGGCAACGCGAAGTTCCGCTACGCCGAGACCGAGGGCGAAGTCGATACGGTGCCCTTCGGCTGCTACCACCGGAAGGTGTGGGAGGTGGTCGGGCGCTTCGATGAGACCGTCGACGGTGCCGATGAGGACAGCTACAACGCCCGGCTGATCGAGGCCGGCGGCAAGATCTGGCTCACGCCCGCGATCCGCAGCACGTACTACCCTCGGCGTACGCTCAGGGCGCTCGCCAAACAGTACCGGGAGTACGGCGCCGCCAAGGGGACGCTCCTGGCGAGGGGCCGCCCGCTCCAGCCGCGTCACTTCGCCCCCGCCGCGATGGTCGCGGGCGGGCCGGTGCTCTGGCTGCTCGGGAGGTTTTCGTCGAAGGCGCGCTGGCTGTTGCGCCTCCTCGGGCTGGCATACGCGGGGGGCGGGCTCCTGATGGCGCGCCGGGCCTCCGCGAAGAACGGCGCCAACCCGTTGCTGACCTTCGCCGCCATGGCGACCATGCACGTCTCCTACGGCGTGGGGTTCATCGCCGGGTGGTGGAACGAGCGCCAGCGCCAGGGGTAGGCCCCCGGCTGCGGCGGCGAAACTGCAACCCCTCCTCGGCCCAAAGGCTGAGCCGTTCTGTGCCGGGATTCACAGATGCCCCGCGCGGCACGTGTCACCCTGCGGGGCATGGATACCGCACCAGTGCCCGTATCGGTGCGGGGAGGGATCTACGCTTTCGATGGGTTTGAGCTCGATGTGCCCGGTTTCGAGCTCCGCCACGATGGCCGGCCTGTCCCCATGGAGCCCCAGGTCTTCGAAGTCCTCGCCTTCCTGGTCGAGAACGCTGGCCGCGCCCTTTCGAAGCAGGAGCTGCTCGACCACGTCTGGCCCGAGCGCTATGTGACCGAGGCCGCCCTCAACAGCCGCGTGATGGCCGCCCGCAAGGCCCTCGGCGATAACGGACAGGCCCAGCGCTACATCAAGACGGTGCACGGCCGGGGCTACCGCTTCTTCGGGACGCTCGAAGAGCAACCGCTCCCGGCTGCCCCGGCCGGCGCCGTGCCGTCGAACCTGCCCGCGCCCCGGCCGTTCCCGGCCCCGGCCACGTCGTTCATCGGCCGCGAGCCCGATATCCAGCGCCTCATGGCACTGCTCGAAGGCGATGCGCGCCTCCTGACCATCGCAGGGGCGGGCGGCATGGGGAAGACTCGCCTTGCCATCGAGCTCGCCGCCCGCCTGGCAGCCGCCGGGCGCGCCGTCGCGTTCGCCGCGCTCGAAACGTCGACACCGGCCACGCTCGCCGCCGATATCGCCGCTGCCACGGGATACAAGCCGCGCACCAGTGCGGCCGCGGAAGAGCTCGTGCGCCACCTGGCCGGGCTCGAACTGGTCCTGTTCCTCGATAACCTCGAACACGTCATCGAGCCAGCCCGCGATTTCCTCCGGGAACTCCTCGCTGCCGCGCCATGCGTCCGCGTCGTGGCCACCTCGCGCGCGGTCGCCGGCCTCCGGCAGGAGTGGGTCTACCGGGCCACGGGCCTGGGGGTCGAACCCCGGGATGTCGAACTGCCAGAAGCCGCCCGCCTGTTCATCGAGCGCGCCCGCCAGGCCGAGGCTTCCGCCGAGATCCCGGCGGAGGAACTCGATGCGGTCACGGAAGTCTGTCGCATGGTCGATGGCATGCCGCTCGCCATCGAGCTCGCCGCGGCGCTCACCCGCTACGTCGGCATCGCCGGGGTCGCCGCCCTGGTGCGGTCCGATGTCTCGGCGCTCGAGGTCGACCTGCCCGATACCCCCACCCGCCACCAGAGCATCAACGCGCTCATGGAGGAGAGCCTGCGCCACCTGGGTGAGCGCGAGCGCGACGTCCTTCGTTCCCTGGCCGTGTTCGAAGGCGGGTTCACGAGCGACGCGGCCTGCGCCGTTGCGGGCGCGTCGCTCACGTTCCTCCGGTCGCTCGCCGATAGGTCGCTCGTGCAATGCGCCGGCGGCCGGTTCGCGCTCCACCCGCTGATGCGGCAGTTCCTCTGCTGCCAGGCCGGCCGCGAGGGCCTGCAGGCGGCCCACGCCGCCTACTACGGGCGGTTCCTCTCCGCGCGCATCGCCGCCCTCGAAGGCGATGGGCAGGTCGCAGCCACGGCTGCCATCGATGCCGAGTTCGCCAACGTGCTGGCGGCCTGGCGGTGGGCCTGCGCCAACGGCCGCATCGACCTGATCGACGAGGCGCGCTACCCGTTGTTCGCCTACCTCACCTTCCGCGGGCGCTTTTTCGAAGCGCACGAGATCGGCGGCATGGCCATCCAGGCGCTCGAAGCCGCCGGCGATGCGGGCAAGCCCGTGCTCGCGTCGCTCCTCACGCACTACGTCTGGACGCTCTTCCGCATCGGCAGGCCGGGCGAAGCCGTCGCCATGATCGGGCGCGCCCAGCAGCTCTTCGCGGAATCGGGGACCGAACCGGGCCCGGGCATGGGCACCGACCCGCTCACGGTGGTCGCGGCGCTGCGCCTGGGCGCCGGCCAGTACAGCGAGGCGTACGCGGCCGCCTCATCAGCGCTCCGCCGGGCACACGCGCGGGAGGACCGCATCGGCGTCGCCTTCGCGTCCTGGCTCGCCGGCTGCGCGCGCCTGCGCGAGGCGAGCATCGAGGTGACGGTGGATGCTGCCGGGTTCAACATCTACCGGCCAACCGCCGAAGGCCCCGCCGCCGGTCACCTCGAAGAGGCGATGCGCCTGACCGGCCAGGCGGCCAGGATCCTCGAAGCGCTGGGCGAGGTCTGGCTCCGCGGCTACGTCGAAATCGAGCGTGGCCTCGCGGCCGAAGCCAGCGGCGACCGCGACGCCGCCGCTGAACATCAGCGCCGGGCGTACCTGCTGCGGAAGGAGATCAACGACCCCCAGGGCATGGGGAGTGCGCTCATCTACCTGGCCGGTACGCTGATCGCATCGGGCCAATACGATGAGGCACGCCTCATGCACGCGGAGGCCCGCCGCCACTTCCAGCTCTCAGGCGATGCCACCGGCATCACCGAGGTCGATCGCAGCGAAGGCATGCTCGAACGAGTGGCTGGCAACGAGGAGGCAGCCATCGAGAAGCTCCTCGCTTCGCTCCACGGCAGCCTCGCGCTGGCGTTCACCAACAACGTGCTCTCGGTCGCACGCGGCCTCGCGCTCATCCTTGCCCGTTGGGGCGAATACGAGACCGCGCTGCGGGCGCTCCGGTACGTCGCCATCCACCCTGCCACCACGCCGTTTTCGCGGGCGCTTGCCCGGCGCGAACTGTCGGAGGTGATGCAGCGCAGCGGGCTTCCGGCCCCGGATGAGATTCCCGCGCTCGACGCCATGGGCCTGGCCGCCATGGCCAGCGAACTCGACCGCGCCATCCGCGGCGGTTCGGGCCGCTACCGCGAGCACGCCCGCGTGGCGGCAGGCGCCCTGGTCCACGCTGCCGCCTGAGACGGGCCTGGCCATACCGCTGGCGCCGGCGATGAGCGGCCTGTGTAAGAATCTCCGCGCCTGCCTGTCGTACCCTCGAAGCCCGCACGCTTCGACGGCCTGGCGGGCTTCGACCAACCGGGGCGACCCGGCGCGCGGTGGCGCGGCAAGGGAGTGGCATGGACCAGCTCGCTGAATCGAGCCTTGTCGAGCTCGCGAAGGCAGGCGATCAGCACGCCTTCGCCGAGCTCTACAACCGCTACTTCGACCCCGTCTACGACTTCGTCGCCCGCATGACGCGGAACCGCGACGAAGCGGCGGACATCGCCCAGGACACCTTCCTGAAGGCGATGAACGCGCTCGGCGGGCTCCAGAAGGGCGCGAGCTTCAAGAGCTGGATCTTCACGATCGCCCGCAACACTGCGTTGAACCGGCTCGAGAAAGCCTCCCGCACCCGGCCGCTTACCTTCGAGGATAGCGACGGCGAGGAGGTTGGCTTCGACGTCGTCGATCCCGACCGCTGCTCCGACCCCGAAGAAGCGGCCCAGGCAGGCGCCATCGCCTCGCTTGTGTGGGAAGCCGCCGCCGGATTGGACCCCAGGCAGCTCACCCTGCTCGACCTGCACCTGCGCCAGGGGCTTGATAGCGGGGAGATTGCTGACGTGCTCGGTGTCACGAAAAACAACGGCTACGTGATGCTGAACCGTCTGAAGAAGGCCGTCGAGGAAGCGATCGGAGCCTTCATCATGTTCAAGACCGGGCGGCAATACTGCACCAGCCTCGATGCCGTGCTCAGCAAGGCGGACATCCAGGGGATGTCGCCCGAAACCCGCAAGCTCGTTGACCGGCACGTGGCGCAGTGCAGCGAGTGCGAGGAACGCAAGAAGAAGCTGGCCCCGCTGGCGGCGTTCGCGGCCTTCGGCGCCATTGGCGCGCCGGCGGGCGCCAAGGCCCACATCCTCGAGGGGCTCATGCAGCAATGGCCCGGCCCCTCCGCAATGGCGAGCGGGTCCGGGGGCGCGGGCGAAGGACCCGGTGGGGGTGCGGCCGCCGGTGGGGGCGCAGGTGGCCGCGGCTTCCTGAAGGTGGGATCCGGCCTTGCGGTGCTGGCCGCGGTCCTCGTCGCCCTCCTCGTCATCCCCCAGAGCCCCATCGCGCTCACCCGCGACGACGGGAC
>JBBIVC010000053.1:8442-10555 GCA_037439905.1 Thermoflexus sp. | reverse complement strand
GCTGTTCACCTCGCTGGCGCCGGCGATCGTGTACTGGTACGGCGGCCACCGGGTCATCGGGGGAGAGGCTTCGCTGGGGACGGTGGTGGCGACGGCGAGCCTGCTGGGGCGGATGTTCCAGCCGGTGAACCAGCTGATGAACATCAACCTCACGGTCATCAGCTCGCTCGCGCTGTTCGAGCGGATTTTCGACTACCTGGACCTGGAGCAGGAGATTGCCGACCGGCCGGGCGCCGTGGCACTGAAGGACGTGAAGGGCGAGGTCCGCTTCGAGGATGTGACGTTTGCGTACCGGAAGGACACCCCGGCGCTGACGGGCATCTCGTTCACGATCCCGCCGGGGAAGTTCGGCGCGCTGGTCGGGCATTCGGGGGCGGGGAAGACGACGACGGCATACCTGCTGCCGCGGCTGTACGACGTGGATGGCGGGCGAATCACCATCGACGGGCACGACATCCGGGACGTGACGCTGGAATCGCTGACGGCGTGCATCGCGATGGTGAACCAGGAGCCGTACCTGTTCCACGACACGATCCGGGCGAACCTGCGGTATGGGGCGCCGAACGCGACGGATGCGGAGATCGAGGACGCCTGCCGGGCGGCGAACATCCACGACTTCATCGCCGGGTTGCCGTACGGGTACGACACGATCGTGGGGGAACGCGGGTACCGGCTTTCGGGCGGGGAGAAGCAGCGGGTGTCGATCGCGCGGGCGCTGTTGAAGGACCCGGCGATCCTGGTGCTCGACGAGGCGACATCGAGCGTGGACACGCACACGGAGCGGATCATCCAGGAGGCGCTGGCGCACCTGACGCGGGGGCGGACGGTGCTGGCGATTGCGCACCGGCTTTCAACCATCCTGGCGGCGGACGTGATCCTGGTGCTGGACCACGGGCGGCTGGTGGAGCAGGGGACGCACGCGGAGCTGCTGGCACGGGGTGGGGTGTATGCAGCGTTGTACCGGGAGCAGGTGCGGGACCGGGCGGGCGCGGCGGCGGGGTAGCCGAGTGCGAAGCGCGAAGTGCTGAGTGAGAAGGGCCATGGGCCGTGGGCCGTGGGCCGTGGGCGCCGCTGGCGAGGTGCAACGAGGGGCCGCACGTTGCGTGCGGCCCCTCGTTCGGATTCGCCTGAGGGAGCGGGGCTACTTCTGGGCGGCCTTCTTCGCGGCGTAGTGCTGTTCGCGGGTTTCGCGGAACGACCACGGGACGACGGCGCCGGTCATATCGGTGATCTTGCTCCAGTTGGCCTCGAACCAGTCGGCATCCTTGAACTCGTGCGGGTCGTAGGTGACGCCGTTGTTGCGCAGGATGGCGATGCGGCTGTAGGACCCGCCAGAGGCGGCGATGCAGACGCCGCTCTCCTCGCACTGGGGCGAGGCGAGGTAGGTGACCGCGGGGGCGACGTGGTCGGGCGACATGATGACATCGCGCGAGGTGTCGTTGGGGTCGCGGCCGGGGAGGTTGGAGGTCATGCGGGTCTGGGCGCCGGGCGAGATGAGGTTGACGTTGATGTTGTACTTCTCGCCTTCGAGCTTGAGGACGTTCATGAGGCCGTACATGGCGGCCTTGGCGGCGCCGTAGTTGGCCTGGCCGAAGTTGCCGATGAGGCCGGAGGTGGAAGTGGCCATGACGAAGCGGCCGTAGGCCTGCTGGCGGAACACGGGCCAGGCGTGGTGGGCGAGGTTGTAGCACTGCTTCAGGTGGACGCGGATGACGAGATCCCAGTCCTGTTCGCTCATGTTGTGGATGGCGAGGTCGCGGAGGATGCCGGCGTTGGCGACGACAGCATCGAGGCGGCCCCAGGTGTCCATGGCCTGCTTGATCATGTTGTAGCAGTCTTCGTAGCTGCCGACATCGCCGGGGTTGGCGATGGCTTCGCCGCCGAGGGCCTTGATTTCGTTGACGACCTGCTGGGCGGGGGTTTCATCGGCGCCTTCGCCGGAGACGCTGCCGCCGAAGTCGTTGACGATGACCTTCGCGCCGTGCTTCGCGAGGTCGATTGCGTAGGAGCGGCCGAGGCCGCGGCCGGCGCCGGTGACGAGGGCGACCTGGCCATCGAGTCGAACTGCCATGGGTGACGATTCCTCCAGGAACGTGGTGTGCGTGCGCATCCT
>JBBIVC010000053.1:4996-8432 GCA_037439905.1 Thermoflexus sp. | reverse complement strand
AGCGGCGCTAACCGTTGCGGGTGGGGGCGGGTTTCAGGGGCGCTGGCCGGATTGCCCGGTATTGAGGCTGCCGCCGAGGATGGTGGCGGGGTCGAGGATGATGCCCTGGCCGGAGGGGATGAGGGCGATCTGGACGTTATCGCCGAGGCGCTGGAGGGCTTCGAACTGGATGACCTGGGGGGTGAGGGATTCGGCGAGGAGGCGGTTGGCGGCGGCCTGTCCTTCGGCGCGGACGCGGATGGCTTCGGCCTCGCCCTTGGCGGTTTCGACGGCCTGCTGGGCTTCGTACTGGCGCTGGAGGACGCGTTCCTGCTCGCGGAGGGCATCCTGGGTGGCGATCTGCTTCTGCTCGATGGCCGCCTTGAATTCGGCGTTAAACTCGATGTTATCGATCAACAGGTCGTTGATATCGATGGAGTAGGGGAGGAGCTCGGCGCGGAGGCGTTCGCGGACGGCGCTGCGGATGGCTTCGCGGTTGGGGCCAACATCGACCGTGGAGTACTTGACGGTCTCTTCTTTAAAGAAGTTGTTGACGCGGGGTTCGATGAGGCGGTCGAACCACTTGGGGCCGACACGGCGGTAGAGGTCCTGCACGGCTGCGGCCGAGACGGAGTAGTTGACGGTGGCGATGACGAAGACGTCCTGGGTCTCCTTGGAGAAGGCGGTGACGTTTTCGAAGCGGTGGCGCTGGACCTGGATGCTTTCGGTGCGCAGTTCCTGCCAGGGGGCGATGAACTGGAGGCCTTCCGGCTTCTGGCCGACGATTTCGCCGAACTGGTAGACGACGCCGACGTGGCCGGCTTCGATGGGTTTGATCGAGGCGAGGGCGGTATGGATGCCCGCCCAGAGCACGAAGATGACGACGCCGGCGCCCATGACGAGCGAGCCGCGGAAGCGTTCGACCGAGCCGGGAGCGGCGGCCGAGCGGGCGGTGCGCCCTGCAAGGAAGACGCCACCGGCGACGATGAAGGCGACGATCATGCTGACGACCCAAATCATGCTGGACCTCCTCGGGTGGAACCCACTGTACCGGGTTGGGGGCTGCGGGACTGGCAGCGCACGCACGGCGGGACGCGGGACATCCAGTTCCCGTGAAGATGGAGCCGGCCCGGCAGCCCCGGCGTGCTCGCGCCACTGTACCGGGAGGCGGGCAGGGGTGCGCAACCAGGAAGGGGCCTCTCCTCCGAAGTGACGAGGCGTTACGGGGGTGGCGCGTGCTACGTTGGCGGACGTGTCACACGATGCCGGCCACACGCGGCGCAACCTGCGGCTGCTTTCGGCGTACTGGTTCCTCCGGGAGTTCCAGCTCTGGATCCCGGTGTGGATCGTGTTCCTGACGATCGAGCAGGGGTTCAGCCTGACGGCGGTGACGATCGCGGAGGGGCTCTACCTGGTGGGGGTGGTGGCGCTGGAGGTGCCGACCGGGGCGGTTGCCGATAAGTGGGGGCGGTCGCGCTCGATGGCGCTTGGAGTGTTCTTCCTCGGTGTCTCGGTGTTGATTTTCGCGTTCACGACGTCGTTCGCGATCCTGCTGGCCTCGTTCATGCTCTGGTCGGTGGCGCACACGCTGATGTCGGGCGCGGATATGGCGCTGCTGTTCGATACGCTGAAGCTCGCGGGGCGGGAGCACGAATACGAGCGGATCGCGGGGCGCGGGTCGGCGCTGACGTGGTCGGGTGTTGGGGTGGCGACGTTGCTGGGCGGGCCGGTGGCGGCGGTGTTCGATATCCGCTTCACGATCTTCCTGGGGGCGGCGACGTGCCTGGTGACAGCGCTGGTGGCGCTGGCGCTCTGGGAACCGCCGCACCGGCGGGAGGACCGGCCGGCGGAGCCGTACCTGCGGTCGATCCGGCTGGCCTTCGCGGAGGTTTCGGCAACACGGGATTTGCGGGCGGTGATCCTGCTGGCGGGCGTCACGACGGCGGCGCTGGGGGCGGTGCACTACCTGGTGCAGCCCTTCCTGGTGGACCGGGATGTTGAGGTGGGGGTGGCGTTTTCGCTGTTGCAGGTGCCGCTGTTCGCGGCGGGGATGGTGGGTTCGTTGCTGGCGGCGCGGATCGCGAGCCAGGCCGGGACACGGCGGGCGCTGTTCGTGGTGCCGCTCACGGGGGCGGCGGGGTGCCTGGCGATTGCGCTGGCGCCGGGGCTGGGTGCGTATGTGCCGCTGCTGGCGGTGATGTTCCTGGGTTCGACCGTGCACCCGATCGCGACGGGGTATGTGAACCGGCGGGTGGGGTCGGAACGGCGGGCGACGGTGCTTTCGATGCAAGGGATGGTGTACAGCCTGGTGATGGCGTTGATGGCGCCGGCGATGGGCTTCAGCACGGACCGGTGGGGCCTCGGGGTGGCGTTCTCGGTGTGCGCGGGGCTGGCGCTGGTGGCGCTGGCGGTATTCGGGCGGCCGCTGGCGCGGGCGCGCGGGGCGATCGAGGGGCCGGCGGTGGCGGCGCCGGTGGCGGGTGAGGCGTAGGCGAGCAGGACGGGCCATGGCAGCGCCGGGGCGAGCGTGATTGGTACACTGACACCATGGCGACCAAGACGCGTGTTTCGCTTGCTGAATTCCTGGCGATGCCCGAGGCCGAGCCGCCGCTTGAGCTCATCGACGGGGAGGTCGTTCAGAAGGCCATGCCGGGACCGAAACACAGCAAGATGGTGGCGGAACTCATCTACCTGCTGATGTCGTTCACACGGGGCCGCGACGACGTGGACGTCGACACCGAGCTCCGTCACGTGCGGCGCGAAGAGGAGTGGGTCTTCCTGCCGGATATCTCGGTGACGTTCCGTTCGCGACGAGGGCGGGCGCCGGCCGAACTCGGGAACGACCCGGTCGAAGTGATGCCGGATTTCGTCATCGAAGTGCTTTCGCCAGGGGACCAGTCAGGGAGAACGGCGCAGCGGATTTCGCACTACCTGGATAGCGGCGTGCGACTCCTCTGGCTGGTGGACCCGGACATCGAACGGGTGAGCGTCTGGATGCCGGGTGCGCCGGCGCGCGACGTGGCGCCGCCGGCCCGGTTGAGCGCTGCCCCGGTGCAGCCCTGGACGACGTCGTCGCTCGCTTTCTCCGTGACATGGGTGCGGCAGGCTAGCCCGGCGGGCGAAATGTGTTCGTAACGCTGCCGCAATTCGGTCGAAACGGCCGGCGGGTAGGGTAGGGGCAGCAGGTTGGACCCACGGGATTCCGGAGACGTCCGAAACATGATCTTCATGCCGGCGTGGCCGCGTGTGGCTGGAATCAACCGTGAAACCCGTCACAATCGGGGATACCCGCGACAATCCCCCTGAGGAGCTCCCATGACGCCAGACGAGATCAAGAACTTCAGCGAACGGAACGGGATTCGCTTCGTCGATGTGAAGTTCGTCGACCTGTTCGGGCAGTGGCAACACCTGACCCGGCCGATCCATGAGCTGAACGACTGGACGGACTACGAGCGTT
>JBBIVC010000053.1:0-4935 GCA_037439905.1 Thermoflexus sp. | reverse complement strand
TCGAAGAGTCGGACATGCTGCTCATCCCGGACCCGGAGACGGCGATCGTGGACCCGTTCATCCAGTCGCCGACGCTTTCGGTGATTGCGAACGTTGAGGACCCGGTGACGCGGCAGCCGTATTCGCGCGATGCGCGCTATGTGGCGCAGAAGGCGGAGAGGTACCTGAAGGAGACGGGCGTCGGCGACACGGTCTACATCGGGCCGGAGCTGGAGTTCTTCATCTTCGATGAGGTGCGGTTCGCGAGCGACCAGCACTCGGCGTTCTACTCGGTCGATTCGGACGAGGGCATCTGGAACAGCGGCGCGGAGACAACGCTGCGCGGGGACCTGAACCCGGGCTACCGGCCGCAGTACAAGGGCGGCTACTTCCCGGTGGCGCCGCACGATACGCAGACCGACATCCGCAACGAGATGGTCGAGATCATGGAGTCGGTGGGCATCCAGATCGAGCTGCACCACCACGAAGTGGCGACGGCCGGCCAGGGCGAAATCGACATGCGGTTCGACACGCTGACGAAGATGGGCGACAAGGCGCTCCTCTACAAGTACATCGTGAAGAACGTGGCGCGGCGGCACGGGAAGGTGGCGACCTTCATGCCGAAGCCGCTCTATGCGGACAACGGCTCGGGGATGCACACGCATCTTTCGATCTGGAAGAACGGGGCGAACCAGTTCGCGGGGGACGAGTACGCGGGCATCTCGAAGATGTGCAAGTCGTACATCGCGGGGCTGATCCGGCACGGGAAGGCGCTGATGGCGATTGCCGCGCCGACGACGAACAGCTACAAGCGGCTGGTGCCGGGGTACGAGGCGCCGGTGAACCTGGTGTATTCGGCGCGGAACCGCTCGGCGGCCTGCCGCATCCCGCTGGTGAGCCCGAGCCCGGCCTCGAAGCGGGTGGAGTTCCGGCCGCCAGACCCGGCGGGCAACCCGTACCTGACCTTCGCGGCGATCATGATGGCGGGCATGGACGGGATCCTGAACGAGTGGGACCCGGGCGACCCGCTGGACAAGACGAACCTCTTCGACCTGAGCGTGGAAGAGCTGGAGAACATCCCCACGGTGGCGCAATCGCTCGATGGTTCGCTGCGGGCGCTGGAAGAGGACCACGACTTCCTGCTGAAGGGCGGCGTCTTCACGCCGGACCTGCTGGAGACGTGGATCGCCTACAAGTACGAGAACGAAGTGGACCCGATCCGGATGCGGCCGCACCCGTACGAGTTCGACATGTACTTCGACGCGTAGGGCCCAGGCGAGGAAGCAGGCAAGAAGGGCAGCCGGTTGGCTGCCCTTTTTCGCGCCCGGGATCCGACATGCTGGCGCTGGCATGACGGACCGGGGGTGCGTTATGCTCGCCCGGCCATGACGAAACGCCAGCTCGCGCCCGCCTGGCTGTTCGCGCTCCTGGCCGCGGCGCCCCTCCTGGTGGTGGCATGCGGCGGCGAGGCGGCCACCCCCGGCGAGGCGGAGATCGGCGGGTCGATGATCCTGGCCACCACAACGAGCACGCAGGATAGCGGGCTGCTGGATGTGCTGGTGCCGATGTTCGAGCGGCAGACCGGGGTGGAGGTGAAGGTCATCGCCGTGGGGACGGGCGCGGCCCTGGAGATGGCGGGCAAGGGCGATGCGGATGTCGCGCTCACGCACGCGCTCGCCAGCGAGAAGAAGTACGTCGACTCCGGCGACCTGGTCGAGGGCGAGCTGGTGATGCACAACGACTTCATCCTGGTGGGTCCTAAGGACGACCCGGCGAGGGTGAAAGAGGCGAAGGACCTGGACGCAGCGATGCAGGCGATCGCGCCAATCGGCCCCTTCATCTCGCGGGGGGACAACTCGGGTACGCATTCGAAGGAGCTTTCGCTGTGGAAGGCGGCGGGCATCGAACTCAGCGCGGTGAAGAACCGCGAGGAGACGGGCCAGGGGATGGGCGCCACGCTGAACGTGGCCGACCAGAAGCAGGGCTACACGCTGACCGACCGGGCAACGTACCTGGCGCTGAAGAAGAACCTCTCGCTGGAGGTGGTGTTTGAGGGTGCGGCGCCGCTGCTCAACATCTACCACGTGTATGTGGTGAACCCAGAGAAGCATCCGAAGGTGAAGGCGGCGCAGGCGCGGGCGTTCGTCGCGTTCATGGTCGCGCCGGAGACGCAGAAGGTGATCGGGGAGTTCGGGAAGGCGGAGTTCGGCGAGCCGCTCTTCGTGGCGGATGCCGGGAAGAAGCTGGAGGACCTGGGCAGGTAGGCCCCGCCGATGGAAGCGCTCTGGGAAGGGCTGAAGGAGGCCGTACGGCTCATCGCGGAGGGCGATGCCGAGCTGCGGGACATCGCCCTCCGCACGATCGCCGTCTCGGGGACGGCGACGTTGCTGGCGATGCTGGCTGGCGTGCCGCTTGGGTATGCGCTGGCGCGCGGCCGGTTCCGCGGGCGGACGGTGCTGCTCGGGGTGGTGAACACGGGCATGGGGATGCCGCCGGTGGTGATGGGGCTCATCGTGTGGCTGCTCCTGGTGCGGAGCGGACCGTTCGGGGGGCTGGAGCTCATCTACACGAAGCGGGCGATGGTGATCGCGCAGTTCCTGATCGCGACACCGCTGGTGGTGGGGTTCACGGCGGCGGCGGTGCAGGCGCTCCCGCGCGATCTGCCAGACCTGCTGGCGGTGCTGGGGGCGAGCCGGCTGCGAAGCCTGCTGCTGCTGGCGCGCGAGGCGCAGCTGGGCCTGCTCGCGGCGATCATGGCCGGGTTCGGCGCGGTGGTCTCGGAGGTTGGCGCCTCGATGACGGTCGGGGGGAACCTGCAGGGGAATACGCGGGTGCTGACGACCGCGATCGTGACAGAGACGAGCCGGGGGAATAACAACCGGGCGATTGCGCTGGGGATCATCCTCCTGGCGATGGCCTTCGTGGTGAACCTGCTGCTCACGATGGTGCAGCAGCGGCGTGCGGCCGGGCGCTGATGGAAGTCGCGTTCAGGGGGATGGAGTTCCGGCGGAGCGGGCGCCTGGTGCTCGCGCTCCAGGACCTGGGGCTGGCGAGCGGGCGGGTGACGGCGGTGCTGGGCCCCAACGGTTCGGGCAAGACGACGATGCTGCGCCTGATCGCGGCGCTGGAACGGCCGGAGCGGGGCGAGGTGCTGCTCGATGGCCGCCCGTGCCGGCCCGACCGGGAGACGCGCGAGTCGATCGCCTACGCGTTCCAGCACGCGGCGTTCCTGAGCGGGACGGTGAGGGCGAACCTGGACCTTGCCCTGCGGTTGCGGGCGCTCCCGGCGGGAGAGCGCGCCCGGCGCATCGAGCAAGCCGCTGCTGTGTGCGGCATCGAGCACCTGCTGGAGCGAAACGCGCACCGGGTCTCGGGCGGGGAGGCGCAACGCGCGAACCTGGCGCGGGCGCTCTGCCTGCGGGCGCCGGTGACGCTGCTCGATGAGCCGCTGCACGGGCTGGACCGGGGCACGCGGGAGGCGCTGCTGGCGGAGCTCCCGGGAATGCTGCGGACGTTCGCGACAACCACGATCCTGGTGACGCATGAGCGCGAGGAGGCGATGCGGCTGGGCGATGACCTGGTGGTGCTGATGGGCGGGCGGCTGCGTGCGCACGGCGAGAAGGGACAGGTGTTCCGTTCGCCGCCGGACCGGGAGGTGGCGGCGTTCCTGGGGTACACGGTGGTAGGCGATGCGGCCATCAGGCCGGGGGCGTTCCGGGTGGGTGCGGGCGACTTCGAGCTTGAGATGGTGGTGGAGGGCGTGGCGGATATGGGGACCCACCTGGAGGCGTGGGGGCACGCCGGGGGAACGCTGGTGCGGGCCGCGCTCGGGGGTGGCTCGCAGCCGGCGGCAGGCGAGCGGGTAACGGTCTCGGCGCCGGGCCAGGCTGTGGTCCGGTGGGCGGATGGGGCGGGCAAAGGGTGAAGCCATCGACCTGCGACGCAAACGTGAAAATGTGTTGACAGGCCGATCGGGGCGAGCGTAGTGTGCCTGTATGGATGTGCTTACGGGCATCCTCTGACCGTCACGGCGGCACCGGCTGGTGCCGCCGTTTGTGCTTCTTAAGGAGGGTCACAAGGTCATGCAGTCGAGTCTGATCGGCAAGGTAGAGAAGGCGAAGGTGTATGCCCAGGAACGGCACCGGATGAGGGTGGATGACCTCCATGTAGCGTTCCACGGGGAGAACAGCGACCACGATGTCTCGTTGCACGATGGCAAGTGGTCGTGTACCTGCGACTTCTTCGGCGCCTGGAGCGTCTGCAGCCACACGATGGCCCTGGAGCGGGTGCTCGAAGGGATGGTGCCGCACCAGGAACTGGTGGGAGCCGTCTAACGGGAGCAGGCAAACCGGGCAGGGGCGTGGCTTCCTGCCTGGCTGGTCTCAGGCCGATTGGGCGCCGCCATCGCGTGCGGCGAGGAAGCGCGCCCAGGCCTCATCGCGCTTGCGAGCCCCTTTGCGGTAGCCGAACTGGGCGAAGAGCAGGGGCCCGAAGAGCTGCGCGAGGAAGTATCCGCCGAGGAGAAGCTCGGCGAACGCGAGCGCGGGGTGACCGAGGATCCCGGGCGCCCAGGTGACCATCCAGATGAAAATGAGCGAGGCGATGATCATGCCGGTGAAGGCGCCGGTGTGGACCCAGCGCGCCTCGATGGATTGCTTGAGCTTGTAGGCGCGGAGGACGTCCTGAGGGATCTCGTTGACGGTTTCGCGCTCGCTGGTGAGCGTCTGACAGAAGGGGCAGCGGGTGTCTTCGTTGCGGAGGCGGGCGTAGCAGAAGCCGCAGAAGCGGCCGGCGGCGGGCACGCGGCGGTCGAGGCGCTCCTCCATCTTCTCCTGGAGGCGGTCGAGGTAAGGGTAGGGCGTGACGTAGCCGGCAATGCCCTCGACCCTGGGGGTGCCGGTTGCGGGCTCGCTGTTCACGGTGTTAGCGAACCATCGCCCGGGGTGAGTGGCAAGT
>JBBIVC010000052.1:0-10900 GCA_037439905.1 Thermoflexus sp. | reverse complement strand
GCAAGTAGACCCCGGCCGCCCCCCAACAACAAACGGCCCCGGCTGGTTCGCCGGGGCCGTCCGAAAGCAGTGGCCGGGAACGACCCTAGAACCGCTTCTCCTTGATACGAGCCGCCTTGCCTGTCAGGCCGCGCAGGTAGTACAGGTTCTTCCGGCGGACCTTGCCGCGGCGCACGACCTCGATTTTGTCGACGCGCGGGCTGTTGATCGGGAACGTCCGCTCGACGCCGACGCCACTCGCGATCTTCCGCACGGTGAAGTTCGAGACCAGGCCCTTCATCCGCTTGCGGATAACGACCCCCTCGAACACCTGGATGCGCTCCTTGTCGCCTTCGACGACCTTGGCGTGCACGCGCACGGTATCGCCGCTGTTGAAATCCGGGACATTCTCTCGCGCTTCGCCGGGCACGAGCGCGTCAAGTTCGTAAGCCATCGTAAGAACCTCTGTGGGCGTAACTTTCACACGATACCGGATCGGCCTTTATGTTCCACCCCACCGGGTGTTGTCAGCGGCCGGTGCTGCCGTGCCCGCCGGTCCCCCGGGCGGTCTCCGAGAGGTCTAGCGCCTCCTGGAAGGTGACATCGACGAGCCGCGTGACGACAAGCTGGGCGATACGGTCGCCGTGGTGCACTGTGTGTTCGATGCCGGGCGCAACCGTGTAGAGCGTAATCATGATTTCGCCCCGGTAGTCCGCGTCGAGCGTGCCGAACGTTGCGAGCACCCCCTGGCGCGCCAGCCCGCTGCGCGGCCGGAACTGGGCATCCAGCCCCCACGGGACTTCCAGCGCAATCCCGGTCGGGATCATGACCGGCCGCTGGCCGACCACCACCGGCGCATCGATGCAGGCGTGGATATCGAAGCCCGACGCGAACTGCGTGGCGCGGGCAGGGATGCGGGCGCCGGGGCGCAGGAGCTTCACCCGGATGGTCTCGCTCATGGCCGCGGGATGACCGGCAGGATGAGGTGGCTCGGGTGCGATGTGTCGTGGAACACCGTATTCAGCGCGACCTCGAGCCCGTGGTCCGTTGCGATCGTGCCGCCGGTGTTGGTGTTGCGGTCGAACCGGGGGAAGTTCGAGCTGCTCACCTCCAGCCGGATACGGTGGCCCGCACGGAACACGTTGGACGTGCCCGCCATGTCGATGGTCAGCTCGACTGGCGCCCCGGGCTGCAAGGGCACTGGCCGATCGAAGCCACCGTGGTAGCGCGCCCGGATGATCCCGTCGGTCAGGTTCATGGCGGTGCCATCGGGGTGGACATCGACGAGTTTCGCGGTGAAGTCGGTATCCGGGCAGCTGCTGGCCACCCAGAGGCGCGCCTCGATCGTGCCCGTCACCTGCAGGTCACGGTCGAGGGGCGCCGTGGTGTAGCAAAGGACGTCGGGCCGCGCCTCGATGTCCCCCTGGTCAAATGGCCCCGGCGGCACGTCGAGGGGATAGGGGAAGAGGGCGCCGCCCCGGGTCGGGCACGGGTTCAGCGGATCGTAGATGAAGCGGTCGGGGCGTTCGGCGCCGGGCTCCGTGGTCGAGAGCACGCCATCGCCCCGGGCAGTCGCCGCCGCCCCGTTGGAATGGAGGTAGTACCTGGTGGGCACAGCCTCTTTCGGCGGCCAGGCAGAGTATGTGTCCCACGTGTTCGCGCCCATGGTGAACACGCGCACGGGTGGCTCCGCGGTGACGCCGGTATCGCGGTCGCGCAGCCAGTGGTCGAACCAGTTCATGTGCAGGTCTTCGATGAGCACCTGCGCGGCCTGTCCGAACACGGTCTGCCCGACCGAGGCGGTAATCGTCGCGCCGTGCGACCAGGGGCCGACGATCAGCTTTTGGCCGTCGCGGGCGATGGCGGTCGGCCCGTTGGCACGCATCCCGGCAAAGTTCCTCAGCGTGCCCCGGATGAAGAGGTCGTACCAACCGCCGAGGTTGTACGCGGGGGTGTGGATGCGGGGGTGGGCGGCCTCGATGGAGATGGGCTCCCAGTAGGCATCGCGCGTCGGGTGTTCCAGCCACTCCTTGTAGTAGGGGGCCACGGCATGGTGGGCAAACGCGGGCAGCTCGCCGATCGGCAGGTGGCGGAGCGCCGGCCAGTGGTCCCAGACCACGCCACCGAGGCCCGCCATTACCCGCTGCAGTTCGCCCGCTTCGAGGCCCAGGCGGGGCACTTCCGGGAGAGCGAGCAGCAGCGCCGTCCAGGTCAGGTTGAAGCCGAGCTCGAACGCGCCGCCGCGATACGTCCACCCGTCGTAGTAGTCGGAGGCGGTGAGCGACGGGAAGATGCACTGGAGGTTGGGCGGTTGCGCCGAGGCGGCCAGCCATTGTGTGGCGCCCAGGTACGAGATCCCGTACATGCCCACGCGGCCATTGCTCCATGGCTGACGCGCGCACCACTCCACGGTATCGAAGCCGTCGCTCAGCTCCTGGTGGAAGGGGTGGAAACGGCCGTCAGATTCGAACCGGCCGCGGACGTCCTGGACGACGACCACGTAGCCCTCGCTCGCGGGCCGGATCGGTTGCAGCCACACGTATGAGAGGCTGGCCATGGACTTGTTGTAGGGCGTCCTGGTGAGCAAGACCGGATAGTTGCCCTCCGGCTCGGGCCGAAACACGTCGGCCCGGAGGATGGTGCCGTCGCGCATCGGCACAGGGACATTGCGTTCAACCCGGATATCCATCAGAGCAGGCATGCGCGCAAGCATACGGGGGCATGCCCCGCCGCGCGACGGAACGGGGCAGGGAGTTGACCGGTTACGGAAAAAGTGGCCACTATGTGGCTACTTTCCGGGGAGAGCAGCACGAGCGTGAAGACCATCGGCGTCCGCCAGCTGAAGAACGAGGCGACCCAGATCGTCCGGGCAGTCCGGGATCAGCACGCCCTCTATGTCATCACGGTGAACGGCCAGCCCGTCGCCACCCTCCGCCCGTACTCGGACCGTGACATCGCGGGGATGCAGCGCTCGCAGGCGGCTTCGGAGATCGCCGCGATCGAACGGCTGGCCGCAGCGGTTGGAGAGGCCTGGATAAGCGTGCCGGGTGTCGAGGACGGCGCCGAGGCAGCCATGCGCCGCCGCCATCCCGCACGGCCTGGCGAGGAGGACTGAGGTGGCCACCCTCGATGCGAGCGTCCTCATCTCGCTGTTCAACACGCGCGACCGCCTCCACCAATCGACGGTCGCGTGGTTCCGCGAGGCCGTGGCCGATGGCGAGCCGCTGCGGGCGCCGGTGACGGTGCTCGCAGAAGTCTCGGCGGCAATCGCCACGGGGACGGGCGACAAGCAGCTTGCCCGGGATGTCGAGGCGCACGTGCGCCACTCGCCGCTGTTTGAGCTCCTGCCGGTGGCGCTTCCGCTGGCCGAGCGCGCGGCCACCCTCGCCGCCGAACACCAGCTCCGCGGCAGCGATGCCATTTACTTTGCCGTCGCCGAGACCCTGGGCGACCGGCTGGTGACGCTGAATCCGCGCCAGCTGCAGCGTGGCGGGCTGGTGGTCGAGACTGTCCGGCCGCGGATCTGACGCTAGCGGAACAGGTCCCTTTCGGAATCCCGGATGATGGACTGCATCGTCGCCGTTTCGTCGGGCTCCCAGGGCAACCCGCGCACGACCGCGCAGGGCACGCGTGAAAGGTTCCCCTTCACCAGCTCCGCGGCGCCGGCCACTTCATCGGCCGTGCAGAGGGCCTGCACCCGGAACTCGTGACCGTGCGGGTCGACCTGGCCGATGTAGCTGGTGACCGGCTGCATGCCCGCGATCCCGATGGCGATATCGGTCTGGGCCTCGCGCCAAGGACGGCCGAACGTGTCGGAGATGATGACGGCGATGTCGAGTCCCTTCGCCTTGAGCGCGGTCCTCACCCGCATGGCGCTCGCATCCGGGTCGAGGGGCAGGAGCACGGCGAGTCCATGCCCACCGGAGCTCGACTGGTCGACCCCGGCGTTGGCGCAGACGAACCCGTGACGGGTCTCGGTAATCAGCACGGGCCCCACCTGCCGGACGATACGCCGGGATTCGCGCAGCACGAGCTCGATGACGGCGGGCTCCTTTTCCCACTTCTCCGCGTACTGGCGAGCGAAGGGCGACACCTCGACGCCTGCCAGCTCGACCACGCGGCCTTCCGCCTTCGAGACGATCTTCGACGTGATGACGAGGATATCGCCCGATTCGAGCGGGGTCCCGGCCGCCGCTGCGGCGGCATAGATGCTCCCGGCGAGGTCGGTCCCTGCCGTGATCTCGGGGAGTCCAGGAATGCCAAAGATGGAGATGCCGGGCATGCGCGCCGCCTTGTTCGAAAGAGAGTGCCGCAATTGTGGCCGAGCCGCGTCCCCCGCGTAAGCGCCGGGCCGGCTAAAGGCCGACGATCCGGATGCTGGTCTGCGTCTTGTGCTTCCGGTTCAGGTTGATGAGGAGCGAGGTCAGCATCTCCACGTAGCGGCTTTGCGAGGGCCCCCCGGCATCGATTCCCCGGACGCCCTCGATCTGGTTCGCAAGGCCGATAATGACCTGCTTCGCCTCGGCATCGCGCCCGCAGACGAGGACGTCGGCCTCGATCGGATGATCCACGTGCTGGAGCTCCTCGGCGCTCATGTTCTGGAAGGCGGAGACCACCCTGGCGTTCGGCAGCTGTTCCATGGCCTCCTGGAGCGCGCTGTTGCCCGGCACGTTCAACGCGACGGCTCCGACACCCTGCTGGAATTCGAGCGGCGCCACGACGTTGCACACGATCTTGCCATCGAGCGCGGCCCCCAGCGCCTCCAGGGTCGCGCGCTGGCCGGCATAGGGGAACGTCAGGAACACCACATCCGCATCGGCCACGACATCGGCATTGGCGCCGCCCGTCGCCTTCGCCGTTGGCACCACCTCAATCACCTTTTGGGCGCCTTCCTGCCCACGCTCGGTGGAACGCGAACCAATAGCGACCTCGTGACCGGCCCGGGCGAACCGCATGGCAAGGCCCAGGCCCTCGGGACCCGTGCCTCCAACGAACGCGAGCTTCATGACGCCTCCTCTGCACACCAGCGAATACGAGAAGCGTAAGGGTTGCGGGAGAAATGGGAGACTGGCGGGCCCCATTTCGCCGCAACCAGCCCGGCGGCCCCTGCGCCAGCGGGCCCGGGCTGGCGACCTTGGAGAGAGGAGATGATCGGGCTGGCCGGGTACGGGCGCACAGGCGTATAGGCGCGCTTACCACGCCGGCCCGGCCGGCCTTTGGCCGTCTGCTATACTCGAACCATTGGCGCGGGTCCCCGTCCGCGAAACCGGAGATCGCCTTTGTATTCCCGCTGGCTACGCAACAGTTTCATCTACCTGCTCATACTCGTCGCAGTCATCGCCATCGTGTTCGCATTTTTCTCGAGTGGCGACGATCACCAGAAGGTCGGGTATGGCCAGGTTGTCGAGGATGCCAAGAACGGCCTTGTCCAGAAGATCGAAGTTGATGGCCGGAACCTGACTGTCACCTATGTGACGACCAGCGGCGATACCGAGCCGGAGGTCAAGTCATCGAAAATCGGCCCCAACTCCGAGATTGAGAAGCTCCTGGCGGATGCTGGCGTGGCGCTCAGCCGTCCCGCGGGCTCCGGCGCGGGCGTGGCGGCCGTCAACCTCGAATACAAGGACAGCTCGGGGTTCGGCCCGTGGCTCGGCCTGCTGCTCAACGTCCTGCCGTTCCTGCTCTTCGGCCTCTTCCTGCTGCTCATCATGCGGCAGGCCCAGGGTTCGAACTCCCAGGCGATGAGCTTCGGCAAGAGCCGCGCACGCCTCTTCACCGGGAGCAAGGTGACGGTGACCTTCGCCGATGTCGCCGGGGTCGATGAATCCAAGGAAGAGCTTGCCGAAGTCGTCGAGTTCCTCAAGTACCCGGAGAAGTTCGCAGCCCTTGGCGCGCGCATCCCGAAGGGCGTGCTGCTGGTTGGTCCGCCCGGTACGGGCAAGACGCTTCTCTCGCGGGCGGTCGCGGGCGAGGCGGGCGTGCCCTTCTTCAGCATCTCCGGCTCCGAATTCGTGGAGATGTTCGTCGGCGTCGGCGCGAGCCGCGTCCGCGACCTCTTCGACCAGGCCAAGAAGAACGCGCCGTGCATCGTCTTCGTCGATGAAATCGACGCCGTTGGGCGCCAGCGGGGAGCGGGCCTGGGCGGCAGCCACGACGAGCGGGAGCAGACCCTCAACCAGATCCTTGTCGAGATGGACGGCTTCGATACCGGCACCAACGTCATCGTGATCGCGGCCACCAACCGGCCGGATATCCTCGACCCGGTGCTCCTTCGCCCCGGGCGGTTCGACCGCAAGGTGATCCTCGATGCGCCCGATGTGAAGGGCCGCGAGGCGATCCTCGGCGTCCATGCCAAGGGCAAGCCCATTGCCGACGATGTGAAGCTCCCGGTCCTCGCGAAGGCCACCGCGGGCTTCAGTGGGGCGGACCTCGCGAACCTGGTGAACGAGGCGGCCATTCTCGCGGCGCGCCGCAACAAGAAGATCATCACCATGAAAGAGTTCGAGGAGGCCGTCGACCGCGTCATCCTCGGGCCGGAGCGCAAGAGCAAGGTGATGTCCGAGCTCGAAAAGAGGGTCACCGCCTATCACGAAGGCGGCCACACCATCGTCGCCCACTTCCTGAAGCATCACGACCCGGTGCACAAGGTCACCATCGTTTCGCGCGGGATGAGCGGCGGCCACACGCGCTTCATCGGCGAGGACACGAGCTACCACACGCCCGCGATGTTCAAGGATCGCATGGCCAGCGCCCTTGGGGGCCTCGCCGCCGAGGAGCTCGTCTTCGGCGAGGCTTCGACCGGCCCATCGAGCGACATCCAGCAAGTCACCCGCATCGCCCGCTCGATGGTCACCCGCTGGGGCATGAGCAAGAAACTGGGGCCGCGCACATTCGGCAAGGCCGAAGAGCTCGTCTTCCTGGGGCGGGAGATCTCCGAGACGCGCGACTACAGCGAGAAAGTCGCGGAGAGCATCGACGATGAGGTGCGAACGCTCATCGACGAAGCGCACGAGGTGGCGACGAACATCCTCAAGGAGCACCGCGCGCTGCTCGACAAGCTCGCCAATGTGCTCATGGAGGTCGAGACCCTGGAGGGCGATACGCTCACGCGGCTCCTGAACAGCGACCCGAACGAACCGTGGCCGCCGCCGGACCTGGAGGCGAAGCCCGAGCCAGCCGCACCGCCCGCGGCGAGCGATGAAGCGCCGCGCCGCCCAGCGTTCGACCCGAAGCCCGCCCCCGGCCTGGCCTGGGAGGGTGGAAACCAATCCCGCACCGACGGGTAGGCGCGCCGGGGGCACTGCCACGCCGTTGACTGAATCCGTGGACGGCAGCACACTGGAAAGCTGTCCACGGATTTCCTGGAGTTAGAGATGGAAGCGATCGTACGCGCCGATGGGCGTCAGTTGCGCCTCGTCGAGGGGCAAGAGTTCGAAATGAGCCGCATCGACGGTGAGCCTGGCGATACGGTGGACCTGGAGGTCATGATGGTCCTCGATGGACCACAGGTGACCATCGGGAAGCCGCTCGTGGAGGGCGCCTCGGTCCGGGCGCGCATCACCCAGCACGGCCGCGCGCCGAAGCTCACGTTCATGAAGTACAAGAACAAGATCCGGTACCGCCGCAAGTTCGGCCACCGCCAGCCGGTCACCCGGCTCGTGGTCGAATCCATTTCGAAGGGTTAGGCAGCATGGCGCACAAGAAAGGCGTTTCCAGCTCGAAGAACGGGCGCGATAGCAACGCGCAGCGCCTGGGCGTCAAGCACTTCGATGGGGAAGTGGTGAAGCCCGGCTCGATCATCCTGCGGCAGCGCGGCACCCGCTTCCACCCGGGCAACAACGTGGGCCTGGGGCGGGACTACACGATCTTCTCGCTCATCGATGGGAAGGTGAAGTTCGAGCCGTTTGCCAAGGGCCGCCGCAAGAAGATCAGCGTCTACGCACAGGCCGAAGGCTAAGGAAGAAGCGATGAAGCCCGGGATCCACCCCAACTACCAGGAAGCCACCATCCATTGCTCCTGCGGCAATGAGATCAAGACTCGCTCCACCAAGGCGACGATGCACCTGGATGTGTGCAATGTCTGCCACCCGTTCTTCACCGGCGAGCAGCGCATCGTCGACACCGCCGGCCGCGTTGAGCGTTTCAACCGGCGCTTTCAGCGGCGCGGCTAGCTCGCGGAGACCGCACAATACCGGGGCGCCTCGTGCGCCCCTTTTTTCTATCCTGGAGAGCCCATGACGGACGCGACGTCTCCCCAGCCCGCCAACGTGTATTTCGGCGGCCAGGCCGTGATCGAAGGCGTCATGATCCGCGGGCCGGAACACATGGCCGTGGCCGTGCGGCACCCAAAGGGACACATCGTCACGCACTCGGAGCGCCTTACCGGCATCTACACCGGCCGCTCGCGGCGCATCCCTTTCCTTCGCGGCGTTGTGGTCCTCTGGGAAACCATGGCGCTCGGGATGCGTGCCCTCAACTACTCCTCCCGCATCGCCTTCGAGGAGGAGGACGATAACGGCGAGCAGGTGCAGTTCCCGGAGAAGGCCCTCTGGGGCACCATGGCGCTGGCCATCCTCTTCGTTGTCGGGGTCTTTTTCGCGGGCCCGATCCTCCTTGCCAACCTCCTCGAAGCCTTCGACGTCCACCGCTTCTGGATTGTTGCCGTCGAAGGTGTCCTCCGCCTGGTCCTGTTTGTCGGCTACATCGCCCTCATCGGCCTCATCCCCGACATCCGGCGGGTCTTCCAGTACCACGGCGCCGAACACATGACCATCCACGCCTACGAGGCCGGCCGGCCCCTCACGCCGGGCGAGGTCCGTCCCTTCCCCAAGGAACACACGCGCTGCGGCACCAGCTTCCTCCTCGTCGTCGTATTCGTCGCGCTCATCACCTTCTTTGTCTTCGACCTCCTGGTGGACGAAGGGCTCGTCATCCGGACGGTTTCCCGCATCGTCCTCATGCCGCTGGTCGCGGGCATCAGCTACGAGATCCTCCGGATTGGCGCGCGCTACGGCGGCAACCGGTTCGTGCGGGCCATGTTCGCGCCCAACATCGCCCTCCAGGCGCTCACCACAAAGGTGCCGGACGATAGCCAGATCGAAGTGGCCATCGCCTCGTTCGAGGCCACCCTCGAAGCGGCGGGCGTCACGTCCGCACCCTCATCGGCGGATGCCGATGCCATGGCGGGAGCGCCGCCGCTCGACTGACGCCCCCGCCGAAATCTTCACACTTCGGATCTCCCCGAACTAGAACGTTTGTTCTAACATCGCAGATCCGATGGACGTTGCCTGCCTCCAGGTCCCCAACTTCCTCATCGCCCTTGCCCGGCGCGACCACCCGGCCCTGGCCAGCCGCCCGGTCGTGGTTGGCGGCGCGCCCGAAGAGCACGCCCAGGTCACCGCCTGCTCGGCGGAGGCGGCCGCTGCCGGCGTAGCCATCGGCATCAGCCTCCGGCGCGCGCTGGCGCTTTGCCCAGGCGCTGTCTTCCTTCCCCTCCAGGAGGCCTTCGCGCACACCGAGGCCGCGCGCCTGGCCGATGTCATCCTGGGCCGCAGCCCCCTGGTCGAGCTCATCGCCCCGGGGCACATGCATTTCGAGGTCCGGGGGCTCGCCCGCCTCGCCGGGATGAGCGACGAGCAGTACCTCGCCGAACTCCTCGAATCCGTCCAGGCCGAAACCGGGCTGGGAGCGTGGCTGGGGGCCGCCACCACGGTCTTTCCTGCTCATGCCGCAGCCACTGCCCTCCCCCTGGTTGGCGCGACCGCTTCCCAACCCCGCCAGCCGGCGCCCGCCCCAAAAAGCGGCTGGGTGCTCGTGCCGCCAGGCCAGGAGCGCGAGTTCCTCGCCCATCTGCCCGTCGAAGTCCTCCCCGTTGACCCCGTGATGCACGTGCGCCTGCGCCTCTTCGGGCTCGAACGCGTCGGCCAGGTCGCCGCCATCCCGCTCTCCGCGCTCCAGGCCCAGTTTGGCCCGGATGGCCGTCGCGCCTGGGACCTGGCCAACGGCCGCGACACCTCCCGCATCGTCGCCCGCCGCGAAGAGGCGCGGATCACGGAGGAGATGGAGCTGCCCGCCCCTGCCGCCTCCATCGAACCGCTCATGGCCGGTACCGAAGCGCTCCTCAACCGCGCTCTCGCCCACCCGGATGTCCGCGGCCAGGCCATCCGCCGGCTCGACTGGTGGCTCGGGCTCGAAAGCGGCGAGCAGGTGGCCCGACATATCGTCTTCCGCGAACCCACGAGCGATGGCCGGCACATGCTCTTCGTCCTGCGGAGCAAGCTCGACCGGCTGGCCCTCGATGCCGCTGCCACCAGCGTGGGCATCACCCTTTCCGGCATCTGCAGCGAATACGCCCACCAGGCCAACCTCTGGCAGGTTGGCCCCCGCCGCCAGCGCGAGCTCGAACAGGCGATCGCCCAGCTCTCCGCGCGCACCGGCGGACCCCAGGTCTACCGCATTGTGGAGGTCCAACCATGGTCGAGAATCCCGGAACGCCAGCTGGCGCTGGTAGCCTTCGGCTCCTGAATCAGCCCAAGCCGGCCGCCGTCGAAGCCACGCCCGCCGGCGCCCCTGCCGCCGTGGTCTGGCAGGGGCGGTACCAGCGCGTCCGCGCCATCGCCGATAGCTGGCGCATCGACGATGAGTGGTGGCGCGACGAGATCGCCCGCCGCTACTACGTCATCGAGCTCGAGTCCGGCCGCCGCCTCACCCTCTTCTGCGACCTCGTCACCGGGACCTGGTACGCCCAGTCCTACGAAGGTCCGCGCGAAGGAGGCAGCATCCTCCGCGGCCGCGCGGGGTAGTGGTGAGTTAGTCAACGTAGAAGTGGGGCTCAAGCTCAGCGAGTGGGATGTAGCGAGACGCCTGCCGTAGCAATGCTCGACACGTTCCCGTATCCAGTTCGCGATGGTTCGGAACGATC
>JBBIVC010000051.1:0-10994 GCA_037439905.1 Thermoflexus sp. | reverse complement strand
CAAGAAGGCCGACGGTAGCGAGGACTGGGAAGACGCAATCATCGACTTCGACGAGGGCATTCGCCCGGGCACGACGCTGGAAGTCCTGGCAGGGCTGAAGCCCAGCTTCAAGGAGGACGGCGTGCACCACGCTGGCAATTCGAGCCAGATTACCGACGGCTCGGCCGCCGTGCTCCTCACCCACCCGGAAAAGGCGAAGGAGATGGGCTGGAAGCCGCGCGCCCGCATCGTTTCCCAGGCGGTTGTCGGGTCCGACCCGGCGCTGATGCTCACCGGGCCGATCACCGCGACGCCGCTCGCGCTGTCGCGCGCCGGGCTCACCCTGCGCGACATCGACCTGGTGGAGATCAACGAGGCGTTCGCGAGCGTCGTGCTCGCCTGGAAGCGCGAGATGAACGCCGACATGAGCAAGGTGAACGTGAACGGCGGCGCCATCGCGCTTGGCCACCCGACGGGCTGCACCGGCGCCCGCCTGTTCGGCACGCTCCTCAACGAACTCGAGCGCACGGGTGGCCGTTACGGGCTCGTCACCATGTGCGTGGGTGGCGGCATCGGCACGGCGACCGTGATCGAGCGGCTCGACTAGCGTCGCGCATCGCGGGAAATGCAACGGGGGCAACCGGTGGGTTGCCCCCGTTCGCTGTGTGGGGGATCGGGCGTGGCGAGGCTACCTCGCGCCGACCGCAACGCGGCCGGAGTCGAGCTCGAAGCCCTCGTACCCGTTCTCGGCCACCTGCTGGCACTTCTGCGCGTAGTTGCCCACGCCGCCGACGTACGGCATGAAAACACGCGGCTTCCCCGGGATGTTCGCGCCGATGTACCACGAGTTCGCCAACGGAAAGAGCGTGTGGCTGGCCACAACATTCACGTGGTCGACCCAGCGGTCCTCCGCCTCACGGCTCGCCTCGATGGTGGTGATCTCGTGCTCGCGCAGGTAGCTCACGCAATCGAAGATCCAGTCGACGTGCTGCTCGATGGACACGATCATGTTGCTGAGCACCGAGGGGCTCCCGGGGCCGGTGATCGTGAAGAGGTTCGGGAAGCCGGCGACCTGCAGGCCGAGGTAGGTCCGCGGCCCGTGTTCCCACTTTTCGCGCAGCGTGAGGCCGCCGCGGCCCCGGATATCGATGTTCAGGAGCGCGCCCGTCATCGCATCGAAGCCGGTTGCGAACACGATGGCATCGAACTCGTAGGTATCGGTCGCGGTCCGGAGTCCGTCCGGGGTGATTTCTACGATGGGGTTGTCCTTGATGCTGACCAGCTTCACGTTGTCGCGATTGAAGGTCGCGTAGTAACCGGTATCGACGCAGAGCCGCTTTGTGCCGAACGGGTAATCGCGCGGGCACAGGAGCTCGGCGGTTTCGGGGTCCTTCACGATTTCCCGGATCTTCGAGCGCACGAACTCCGCGGCGGTGGCGTTGGCCTCGATGTTGAGGCTGATGTCGTTGAAGGCGCTGCCCAGGCTGAAGCCGCCGATGGCCCAGCGCTCCTCGAACTCCTTCTTGCGTTCCTCCTCGGTGGCATCGAGCGCGGACTTATCGTTCACGGCCCGGCCCAGGATGCCGGCGGGCGAGTTGCGCGCCTCCGCCCGGATGCGCGTGTAATCCGCCGTCATTTGCTGGCGGTACTGTTCATCGAGCGGGCCGTTGTGGGCCGGCACGCTGAAGTTGGCGGTCCGCTGGAAGACCGTGAGGTGTTTCGCCTGCTCGGCGATGAGCGGGATGGACTGGATGGCGGACGAACCGGTGCCAATGACGCCGACGGTCTTGCCGGTGAAATCGACGCCCTCGTGGGGCCATGCGCCGGTGTGGTACCACTCTCCCTGGTAGCTCTCGAGACCCGGGATGTCGGGCACCTTCGCCGCGCTCAGGCAGCCCGTGGCCATGATGCAGAAGCGCGCCGAGTATTCGTCCCCCCGGTCGGTCGTGACCGTCCAGCGGTTGGCCGCCTCATCGAAGAGGGCGGAGGTGACGCGCGTTTCGAACTGGATATCGCGGCGGAGGTCGTACTTGTCGGCCACGTAGTTGATGTAGGCCAGGATCTCGGGCTGGGTGGCGTATTTCTCGCTCCAACGCCACTCCTTCGGGAGCTCGTCGTTGAAGCCGTACTGGTACTGGAGGCTCTCGATATCGCAGCGGGCGCCGGGGTACCGGTTCCAGTACCAGGTGCCACCCACGCCATCGCCGGCCTCGATCACCCGGGTCGAGAACCCGGCTTCGCGCAGCCGCAGCAACATGTACAGGCCGGCAAAGCCAGCACCGACGACCACGGCATCGAGCCGGGCCGGGGACGAACCATTCTGGGGCACGATTGATTCTCCTGGGGCGAACGAATAGCGCGATTCTGGCACCTTTCGCGAGGGCCTGTCCATCCATCGAGCCGGGGCCCGTCCGGTCCCCGCTGATCGTGGTTTGTCCGGCTGAAATCCGTCTGGCATGCTCGTTTCCGGTGCCCCCCAAACCCGTTGGCCAGCCGACCCGCGGCTTTACCGCGCCGAATCGCCTTCGCCTCGCCGATACCTACCTCCTGGTCGCCGAACCCGGGCGCCTGCGGCGCGCCAGCCTGTTCATCGACCTGGGATTTGGCGCTGCGCCCGTCACCACCATCGAATCGTTCGAGCGCTACCGCCGGGTGAACCCGGCGCTCTCGGTGGTTGGCGTCGAGATCGACGCCTGCCGGGTCCAGGCGGCGCTCCCTTTTCGGCGTGAGGGGCTCGATTTTCGCGAAGGCGGCTTCAACCTGCCCCTCGCGGAGGGCGAGCGGCCCACGCTGGTCCGGGCGTTCAACGTCCTTCGCCAGTACCCGGAAGAACAGGTGCCCGACGCCCTGCGGACCATCGCCCGCTCCCTGCCGCCGGGAGCGCTGCTCATGGAAGGCACCTCCGACCCGCCGGGACGTCACGTCTGCTTCTGGTTGTGGGAGCGCACCGCATCAACCCTCCCCGGCCACGTGCGCGCGGGCGAGGTGCCGATGCGCCGGGCCGCCCTCGTCTTCGGTGTCCGCCACCGCCCCGGCTTTTCCCCACGGGACCTGCAGCCGTTCCTCCCAAGGGAGCTTATTCATCACGCCGGGCCCGGCGGCGCCGCCGATGCCTTCTTCGGCGCGTGGGAGCGCGCGTGGATGTCGCATGCCGGCCAAGCGGTGCGGGAGCGGTGGCGTGGTGCGGCGCTTGCCCTCGCCCGGCGCGGATATCGAGTGGACTGCCGGCCCGGGCTCCTCAGCCGGTCGTTGCTGGCGCTTCGCTGCGGGCCGGCGGACGACGCGGTCTCGTCCGTGTTTCTGCCCGGTCAGGTCTGGAGCGTGGCGCCGGCTGCCTTCCAGGCGCGCTGACGCCGGGTGCTGGCGAAGAAGAGGAGCGCGCCGCTCGCCGCCATGGCGCCGGCCACGAAGAACGCCGGACGGTAGCCCGCCCAATCGACGAGCACGCCCAGCAGCAGCGCCCCGATGCTCAGGCCCAGGTCGTTCCCGAGGGTGAACGTGCTCAGTGCCCGGCCGCGCTCGGCGGGCTGCGTCTGGTCGACCAGGTGGGCCATCATGGCGGGCTGGAACGTGCCGGCGCCGACGCCATAGAGGCCCGCCGCGATGAACATCTGGGGGACGTTGCTGGCGGTTGCCATGGTCACCATGCTGAATGCGAGCGCGCCGATGCCCGGCACGATGAACCACGACCGAGGGAACCGGTCCATGTAGCGGCCCAGGCTCAGGCGCATCACGATGACCATGCCGGCGTAGACGATGAACAGCGCGCCGGCATTCTCCAGCCCGTGGTCGCGCGCGAAGAGCGGCGTGAACGTCACCATCGAGGCGAAGACAAACGAACTGGCGAAGTTGATGCATGCGGGGAAGGCTCCTGCCCGGGAGAACAGCTGCGAGAAGCTCAGCCTCCGCGCCGGCCCGCCGGCCGGGCGGGTTTCGCCGCCAGCGGCGGCGACAAGGAAGCCGATGACGCCCACCGCCGCGGCGAAAAGGAAGAGCGAGGTGAAGTGGAGGTGGGGCACTTCGGCGCCGCTCAGCCAGCCTGCGCGCGTGATGAGGGCGCGGTCGAACGAATCGAGCCAGCCGGTGTGGATGATGAAGCCGCCGAGCGCCGGGCCGACGGCGAAGGCGAGGCTATTCGCGAGCCCGTAGTAGCTCATCACCTCGCCGCGCCGGGAGGGCGCCGCAACATCGGCGATGGTGGTGCTGGCGGCGGTCACGAAGATCGCCATGGAGGCGCCGGTGACCAGCCGCAACGGCAGGATCATCGCGACGGATTGGACCAGGTTGTACAGCAGGGCGTTGAGCACAAACAGGGCCAGGCCCGCCAGCATCACCGGCCGGCGGCCTATCGTATCGACGGCGTACCCCACCAGTGGGCGAACCAGGAGCGAGGCGAGGCTCGAGATGCCGATGAGCAGGCCGATCTCGCTCTTCGCCCCGCCCAGGCCCTCGATGAAGAAGGGCAGCGTGGGGAAGAAGAGCAGATAGGCGCTGAAGAAGAGGAAATTCAGGAACGTCACCCGGATGACTGCGGGTGTGAGCAGGGGTTCGCGCGCTGCCAGTGCGCTTTGCAAGTGGTTCACCCCATGCGAACTATCGCCGCATTGTGGCCCCCTGCGGACGCCGTTTCAACACGCTGTCATGGTTTCCCCCGGGTTGCCGCGGAATCGGGCTCAGTCCATCCCACCGGGGTCGCCCGCGCGGAGCGGATTGGTGAACTGCAACCCGGCGTCGCGGAGGTCGCCGGCCAGGTCCTCCCCTGCCGGCTTTTTGCCCTCGCGCACCCACGCCACCAGGTCGGCGAAGGCGGCGGTCAGCTCCTGTTCGCTGAACTGGCAATGGCCGCCGGCGCGGATGGCGCGCTGCACCAGCAGATCGCCCTTGCCGGCCGCCTCGGCCTTCGCGCGGTAGCTCTGCTCGAGCGAGATGGGAACGAAGAGGTCACCGGTGTTGTGGAGGGTCAATAGCGGGGCGCCGATGCGTCCGGTGGTGGGCACGGCGTCGGGATGGGCCTCGGCGTTGCGCGCGGCAGGGTCGGAGGGGTAGCGGCGCACGCCCGCGTTGAGCTGCCCGGCGGTCAGCCCGAGGCCACCATCGATGCGGTACTCGGCGCCTTCGTTCGTCGCGGCCCGGTTCACCAGCAACTTCCGTTCCGGGTCGAGCATCACCAGGCCGAAGTTCACCAGGTACTGCTCGGCGAACCCCTCTTCGAAGAAGGGCCGCGGGCCGCCGGTGAGCCACTTCATCACCGATGCGAACTGCTCTCCCCGCAGCGTGAGCGCTCCCGGGGTACCAAGCGCCCGGGGAAGATCGTTGAGAAAGATCGGGGCCAGGTTCGCGCCTGGCTCGCCGATCGGGAACGTGAGCCCGGAGGTGAACTCCGCGACCGCCACCCACGAGGCCAGGTAGTCGATCTGCTCGATGCCACCGAGCGCGCCGCAGAGCGCGAGCCCACCATCGTATTCGCTGGCGTGGTTTTCGAGGGCCAGGGCGACGACGTTGCCGCCCATCGACTGCCCGGCGATGTACGTGCGTTTCGGCTCGCCGAACTCGGCGGCGAAGTATTCCTTGAGCGCCAGGGTGTCATCGGCTCCGATGCCCGGGACGTAGCCGTTTTCCGAGTAGGAGCTGGCGGCCCAGGCGAATCCGTTGGCGACCAGGTAGCGGCGGAGCGCCCGCGGGGGAGATTCAACGGCCACCTCGGTGCCGAACCCGGCGAACCCGTGCGCGTACATCACCAGTTCGCCATTCCAGGCGTCCGGGATTTCGATGCGGTAGACAGCCTTCCCGAGCTGCCCGAAGTACGCCTTCGCGCCATCCAGCGGGCTGAAGGCCGGGTCCCGGGTGGTGGTGGGGGTCCCGGCGGAAGTGCCGAGCGCCCGGGGCGTCGGCTGCTGGCCGCCGGCCGCTCCACCCACACCGGGTGTTGGTGTGGCCCCAGGGGCGGCGGTGGGGGGCGCCGTTGTCCCGGGTGTCCCTGCAGTGAGGACCGGCGCGGCGCTATCGCCGCAGGCAACGGCGACGAGCGCCATCGCCAGGGCGAGCGCCCCAAGCCATCGGCGCAGCTTCATCGGCCGAGTGTAACGCGCCCGCCCGGCCACGGAACCAGGAAGGTTCAGCCGCCGTAACGGAAGGCGGGCTTCTGGAGGTACTGCTGCAGGCTCACGCCGTTCTGGTCGCGCGCCGAGAGCACCGGGTCATCGAACGGCCACGCAACAGCGATGTCCGGGTCGTTCCAGGCGACGGTGCCTTCGGAGGGGGGCGAGTACATGCCCGTGCACTTGTACTGGACCTCGGCGAATTCCGAGAGGGTGGCGAAGGCATGCCCGAACTCCGGTGGCACCCAGATCTGACGCATGTTGTCGGCCGTCAGCTCGACGGCGACCCACTGGCCGAAGGTGGGCGAGCCCACGCGCAGGTCGACCGCCACATCGAGGATGGCGCCGGCCGTGCAGCGGACGAGCTTGCCCATCGGCGCGGTGGTGTCCTGGTAGTGGAACCCGCGCAGCACTTTCTTCGCTGAGCGCGAATGGTTGTCCTGCACGAAGTTGGTGGGCAGCCCGTGCTCCTTGAAGCGGTCGTGGTGGTAGACCTCGATGAAGAAGCCGCGCTCATCGCGGAAGAAGTCCGTATCGATGAGGAGCACGCCATCGAGCTTCGTCTTCGAAACGTGGATATCCACGGCTAATCCTCAATCGGCTCGAAGATGTTCTGCATGGCCTGGTAGGCGGGGCGCATTTGTTCGAGGAGCTCCATCCAGGCGATGTTGTAGTACTTCGGGTGGCCAAGCTGTTCCACCGGGACTTTGCCGTAGAGCTCCACCAGCTCGGCCACGGCGGTGGCCGCGGTGGTCGGGAGTTCGAGCCCGAGGCGCTTCCGCAGCTTCTCGCCACTGCACTTGTAGTTCCGGACGATCCGGGGCAGCGGTCCATCTTCCAGGGCCACCGGCTTACCGAGCTTGATGAGCGCATTGGCCACGACTTCGGCCAGCTCCCGGACCTGGTAGTTCTGGCCGACCACGTTGAAGGTTTCGCCGGCGACCAGCTCGGAGGGCGCCTCCAGGCAGGCGACATGGGCATCGGCGAGGTCATTCACGCTCACCAGGGGCCGCCACATCCGCCCGCCGCCATGCAGGATGAGCCGCTGGCGGACGAGGGCGTCCTTCACGAAGGCGTTGACCACCAGGTCGAAGCGCATCCGCGGGCTCGCGCCGAAGACGGTGGCCTGGCGCAGCACGACCGGCTCGAAGTCATCGCCGGCGTGCCGGAGGAGCGCCTCTTCGGAGTAGCGCTTCGAGGTGGCATATGCCCCGCGGGGGGCGAGCGCGGCTTCCTCGTCGAGGACTCCATCCTCCTCGGCGCCGTCGTACAGCGAGCACGAGCTGCCAAACACCAGGCGCCGGACACCCGCGTCTCTACAGAGCGCGGCGATCGTCTCCGTGGCGACGGCGTTCATCTGCCAGTTGGCTTCGGGGCTGTACTCGGCGGTGGGGTCGTTCGAAAAGCCGGCGAGGTGGTCGACCGCATCGATGCCTTCGAGCACGCCTTCGGGCATGCGGCGGACATCGGCGTTCACCAGCTCGACGCCGGGCTCGTTGGCATAGTGCGGGAGGCCCCAGAACATCCGGTCGACCACGCGCACCTGGTGGCCCCGGGCCAGCAGCTTCGGGACGAGCACGCTGCCGATGTAGCCAGCGCCACCGGTAACGAGAATCCGCATGCGTGGAACCTCCGCGCCCGTGCTATCGGGGTCTCGCGGATGGTACGGGGGAAATGGCCTTCAGGACAGGTATCCGTGCTTCTCGCGCAGGTAGCGTTCGAGCCCGGCGCGCCAGTGACGGAGCGCGGGCGCGCGCCTGGAGCCGAGCACGCTGTAGAGCGGCCGCTTCACCGGGCCCCCGAGCTCCGCGGTGGTGACGGCGCGGACCTCGGGGTGCAGGCCCGCGATCTCGAAGATGGCGCACGCGAACGTGTACCACGAACACCCCTCGCCAGCCGCCAGGTGCAGCGTCCCGCGGGCGCCTTCGCGGAGCAGCGGCAGGAGCGCCTCCGCGATCTCGGCCGTGTTGGTGGGCGCGGTCACCTGGTCGGCGACCACGTTGATGGGGTTGCCTTCGCGCGCGAGCCGGAGCATGGTCTCGACGAAGTTGCCGCCCTTGCCGGCCGACCCGGCCAGGCCGTACAACCCTGAGACCCGCACCAGGAGGTGTTCGGGGTTGGCCTGGCGCACCACATCCTCGGTGGCGATTTTGGCGGCCCCGTAGACGTTCAGGGAGCGGCGGGCATCGTCCTCCAGGTAGGGCGCGCCCTTCGCGCCGTCGAACACATAGTCGGTGCTGAACTGGACCACCGCGGCGCCGTACCGGGCGGCCGCCCGGGCGACGTTCCAGCCGCCGAGGACATTCACCCGGAAACAGGTCTCCGGGTCCTGCTCGCAGACCGGGAGGTTGTGGAACGCGGTGGTGTTGATGACCACGCCAGGGCGCGTCTTTTCGACCAGGGCCGTCACCGCCTCGCCATCGGTCACGTCGGCCGACATACGCGTGGCGGTGACGAGCTCGAGGCCGTCGTCACGCCAGAGCCGCGCGATATCGGAGCCGAGCTGGCCGTTAGCGCCGAGTAGCAGGACGCGCATGGAGGGGGATCCTATCGCCGGCTGGCCCTCGGGGCGAATGTACGCCGCTTCCCCGGGGCTGACCCGGCGGCGCATCCCGGGACATGCCTCACCGCCCTGGAATTTTCGCGAACAAGTGTTCCAATCCTTGCGCGGATGTTGTATGATACCCACAGGTCGCACGCCCCCGGCAGATGGCGAACGTTGCACTCACCCTCTCGTGAGCTGGCGCAGCGTTAGCCTTTCGCAGCACGGGCGGGATGGGAATCCCCCGCCAACGGCCAGACCGGACGGTCCATCGCCGGGCGTCGACAATGGAGGCCCCCGGGTGTCTTTCGCCCACGACAACAACATGACCACATGTGCCGATTGCGGCCGCTCGTTCGAGGCGGTGGCAGCCGGCAACGGCACGCCCTTGCGCTGCCCCTCGTGCCGGTCCGCGGCGAACACACGCCCGCGGGTTGAGCACGAGCGCACCTTCGTCACCATCGAGTGCGCAGCGTGCGGCAACCCGGCCCGCGTGCCGTTCGAGCCGCGCGATGGCCGGCCGGTGTATTGCGACGAATGCTTTCAGCCGCAACCGCCGGGGCTCACCAACGACTTCAGGCGAACATCGCAGTACGCCACCTTCCGCCCCGGGAGCAGGAACGGGCAGGGCCAGCAGCCCGGTAGCCGTTCTGGCAACCGCAACGGCAGGCAACAGGGCCACGACCGCGGCCGCGGAATGCAACGGCGCGGGAACCAGCGGCAACGGTAGCGCAACCGACTCGCCGGGCAGGCGCCTTCCGCCTTTTCATCGCATTCACCTCCGCCCCGCCAATACTCATGGGCAACGGGCAGACCGGCCGCCTCGCCGATACAGAGGCAGGAGAAACCACCATGACAACCAAACTCGCAGCGCGGGGGGCCCGCACGGACGACCTGGAGCTGCGCTTTTCCCCAGCCGATGAGTTCGAGCGCGACGAGGACCTTGCCGAGGACGACCCGGTTGCACTCGATGAGCCACGCCGGGGCGGCGCCGCGTCTGAGGGCGACGGCACCGAGGACCCGGTCCGCATGTACCTGCGTGAAATCGGCCGTGTCGGCCTGCTCACGGCGGCGGATGAGAAGCAGCTCGGCCGCCAGATCGAACAGCGCAATTACATCGCCGGTCTGCGCGAGGCCTACCGCGAGGCCCACGGGCGCACGCCCTCGGCCAGCCGCCTGGCGCTGTCCATCCTCCAGGAGTGGCAGGCGCTCCGGCCGCTCCACGAGGCTGCGCTCCGCTTCCTTTCCATGGATACCGCACCCGCTTCCCTTGTGAAAAGCGTGCGCGATCCCCGGTTCCGCGCGCTCGTGGATGGTGAGATCGACGAAGCCTTCCGGGCGGCCGCGGTGCGCGAGCTCGGGCTCGGGAATGACGCCGCGGCGGACGCCATCGTCCGCCTCTCGATCGTCACGGACGTGCTCAGCCAGGGGCTCCTCGAGACAGTGACCGAAGCAGCGGGCGAGGAGGCGGCGCTTTCGCCGGACGCGAGCCTGCTCGAAGTCCTGGCCGGCATCGAGCCTGCCATCGCCCGGCAGTTCGACCGCATCGTGCGCGAGGGCGACCGCGCGGAGCAGCGGCTCATCGAGGCGAACCTTCGCCTCGTGGTCTCGGTCGCCAAGAAGTACGCGGGCCGCGGGATGACCATGCTCGACCTGGTGCAGGAGGGGAACCTGGGCCTGCTCCGCGCTGTCGAGAAGTTCGATTACCGCCGCGGGTTCAAGTTCTCCACCTACGCCACCTGGTGGATCCGCCAGAGCATCTCGCGCGCGATCGCCGACCAGGCGCGCACGATCCGCATCCCGGTGCACATGGGGGAGGTCATCAACCGCCTCACCCGTGTCAGCCGCCGCTTCGTGCAGGAGCACGGGCGCGACCCGACCGATGCCGAGCTGGCGCTTGCGATGGAGGCGACCAATACGGAGAGCCAGCCCTACACCGTCGAGCGCATCCAGGAGATCCAGCGTTACATGCGCGAGCCGGTGAGCCTGGAGACGCCAATCGACGAGAGCGAGGAATCGGAACTCGGCGAGTTCATCGCCGATCCCGGTGCGGTCCAGCCGGTCGAAATCGCGAGTTACCAGCTCCTCAAGGAGCAGCTGGCCGATATCCTTGCCAGCCTGCCCCGGCGGGAGCGCGAGGTCATCGAGCTGCGCTTCGGCCTGGCCGACGGGCGCAGCCGCACGCTGGAGGAAGTCGGGCGGGAGTTCGGCCTCACCCGCGAACGGATCCGCCAGATCGAGCGCGTGGCGCTGGCGCGCCTGCGCGAGCACGGTGCGACCAACCGCCTCCGGGATTACCTCAACTAATCCGCGGCAACCCGCCACTTCGCAGGGCCCCGGGGAGATACCATCCCCGGGGCCTTCGCTTGCGCTGT
>JBBIVC010000050.1:0-11036 GCA_037439905.1 Thermoflexus sp. | reverse complement strand
GCTAGAATCGCCGCGTGTCCCCTGGCTTCTCCACCCGCCTGCGCGAATTTGCCTTGAGCTTCGAAGGCACCCGCGAGGAGTACCCGTTCGGGCCGGGGACGGCGGTCTACAAGGCGCCGAACGGCAGGATGTTCGCCCTGGTTTCCGGCCACGACGACGGCGTCCATGTCTCGCTGAAGCTCAGCCCGGCCGAGTCTGAAGAGGCGCTCACGTTGCCGTTCGTGCGCCCCGCGCCCTACCTCGCCCGCAACCACTGGGTGATGGCCATCATCTCCAGCGAATCCGAATTCGATATCACCTGCGGCTGGATACACCGCAGCCACGAGCTTGTGACGGCGAACAAAGGGCGGACCCGCCGCTGAGGAGGGCCCGCCCGTGGCTGTCCTGACGCGTCCGGCGCCGCCTACACGCCGAAGTCCCAGCTGCCCCCGTCGTGATACTTCTTGAGGACGTTCTTCGCGATGAGGATGCGGTGCACCTCATCCGGGCCGTCGGCCAGGCGCAGGGTGCGGGCGCCGGTGTACATGCCAGCGAGCGGCGTATCGCCCGACACACCCATCGCGCCGTGGACCTGGATCGCGCGGTCGACGACGCGCTCGAAAGCGGCCGGCACATAGACCTTCAGCGCTGAGATGATGGTGCGCGGGTCCTGGCCGCTGTCGATCATCTCGGCCGTGTGGATGGTCATCAGCCGGGCGGTCATGATGTCGATGTAGGAGTCGGCGATAAAGCCCTGGATGAACTGCTTCGTCTCGAGCCGGCCGCCGTGGACCTCCCGGTCGATGGAACGCCGCACCATCAGGTCGAACGCCCGCCACATCTGCCCCACGCTATTCATGCAGTGGAAGACGCGGCCGGCGCCGAGCCGGTCCTGGGCCGCCTGGTGGCCGCTGCCCGTCCGCCCCAGCTGGTTCGTAACCGGCACGCGCACGTTCTTGTACTCGATTTCGCAGTGGTTCGAGTCGTGCCCCCAGACCGGGATGCGGCGGACGATGTTGAAGCCCGGCGTATCCGTCGGAACGATGATCTGCGTCATCTTCTCGCGGACGCCGCCGCTGCCATCTTCTTCCTCCGTCCGGCACATCACGATGGCGAAGGCTGCGCCATCGGCGCCGGAGGTGAACCACTTCCGCCCGTTGATCACCCACTCGTCGCCGTCGCGCACCGCCCGGGTCTGGATCGCGTACGGGTTGGAGCCGGGCGCATCGGGCTCGGTCATCGAGAAGCAGGAGCGGATCTCGCCGGCGATGAGCGGTTCGAGCCACTTCTTCTTCTGCTCTTCGGTGCCGTACTTGATGAGGATGGTCTGGTTGCCGCTATCGGGCGCCACCACGCCGAACAGCGGGTTCGAATAGGGGCTCCACGCCAGGATCTCGTTCATGTAGGCGTGCTTCATGAACCCGATGCCCATCCCGCCGTACTCCTTCGGCAGGTGGGGGGCCCAGAGGCCCGCCTTCTTCACAACTTCCTGGATCTCGTGGCGCAGGCGCTGCGTGTCCGGGTTGCGGTAGTCGCCGAGCCGGTCTTCGTTGGGGATGATGTAGCGGTTGACGATGTTCGCCGTGGCCTCGCGGACCTGGTTGATCTCCGGGTCGAGAGTTGGGATCGGGGCGATTTCCATGACGCACCTTCGGGTTGGAGTTGCCCCGGTAGTCTAGGTGAATCGCCCGCCGCCAGCCATCGCGGATCGCATAAGCGCCGATGCCGCGCGACAAATCGTTCCCTGTCCTCAGGTGATCGGCCACCGCGCGCTTGCCTCGTAGGCGTGGGCGATGGCGTGGTGGATCCAGATCTGAGCCACGATTTCGGCCTTTTCCATTTCGTACCCGCCCAGCTTGATCACCTTCGCCAGGTCTGCGTCATCAAGCGTGGCCGCGAAATCGGCCGAGGCGTTGTGCCCATCGATGATCGCCTGGATGACCTCGTCGCGCGTCTTTTCGTTCAGGCTCGCGATGGCGGCGGCGTTGCCCTGGGCGATGCGATCGGCACCAATCCCCGAAAGCACGCCGGCATCGAGCAGCGAGTACAGGCCGCTCAGACCCGGCGCCGTCGCTGCAATGTGGCGGAACGCGTCGCCGCTCGTCCACTGGTGGCCCAGCTGGTGCTCCCAGTCCTTCGTATTCCGCGCGGCCGCGGCGGCGCGCCTCCCGGCAAACCGGATGCCCTCGACCAGTTCCTGCTTTGAAATCACTGCGACCTCCTGTCCGAGGCCGGATTGTACGCGAGCCGCGACACATGCGGGCTCACCCGCAAGTGATCCCGTCGCTCTTGAGGACCGGGGGAAGCCTAGTCGAACCCTTCGTCGTCGGTATCGACATCGATGCCGGGGCCACCATCGAGCTCATCGCTGGTCTCGCTCCAGCCTTCGTCGGACTCTTCTTCGACGTACTCGTCGTCGCCGAACTCGAAGTCCTCGTCTTCCTCGCGGCGGAGCAAGCCCTTGCGCGTGTAGGCGCGGATGTCCGAGGTGCGGCCTGTGGGGAAGCTCACCTTGTCGATCATCGAGGGGTGCTTGAAGGTCTCCCGGAGCATCACCTTCAATTCACCCGTGGTGGTGACCATGGCGGCGCTGTACTGGTTGCCCGCGGTCATCATCTTCGAAAGGCGCAGCCCGATGCGTGGCTCGACCATGCCGACGTAATCGCCCTTCACGGTCAGCACGTTCACGGCGTTGCCCTGCACTTCCAGGTTCACGATGTCGCCTGCATCCAGGAGGGCGCTCACCTCGGGGTTGGTTGCCTGGAGCCTGGCAACGGCCGCGGTGCCGGTCTCCTCGACGAACAGGCGGGTATCGAGCTGGCTGGGTGCGGCGCTGGCGGCGGCCGTGTCCTTCATCACCGCCAGGCGGTCGAGGTTCCGCCGCGCGATCGTGTTCGTGGGGTCGAGGTCGAGCGCCTTGCCGTACGCCTCGCGCGCGTCGGAAATCTGGCCCAACTCGGTCAGGGCCTTGCCGAGGCGGTTGTACGCCTCGGCCTCCTCGCCGAAGGTGCGGATGTACTCACGATTGAGGTTGGCGGCCTCCTGCCAGCGGCTGTTCACCGCCAGCTTCACGGCCTGGTCGCTCATCTGCTTCCGCAGACGAGTCCGTTCTTCCAACGACATCGTGTCGAGATTCGGATCGTTGCTCATCTTCTGGGTGCCCCTACCCCGCCCCGGCGAGCCGACAGGATACGGTGCCGCAGACTGTGGGGCAATGAAATTGCCTCCAGCAGCGCCAAGGTTTCATCAATGCGCCGTATCGTCCCGGCCCCTACGATCGATGCGTGGACCCATCGCCCGCCGTCCGCAGCATGGCCGCGGCCTGGGAGCAGGTCCGGGACCGGTTCGGCGCCTACTCGCTGATCTTGCCCGGGAGCCCGGCGTTCATCTGCCAGCCCCATGCCTGCGGGGCGCATTGCTGCCATGCCTTCAGCGTGAACCTGGGGGAAGCCGAGGCGGCCCGGATGGCCCGGGAGACCGGGATGCGGCGCATCGAGTTCCTGGAACTTGATGACGGCGAGCCCATTGTGCTTCCCCTTGCGCAGCCGTTCTTGCTCGCCCGGGGCGAGGGCAGGTGCCGGTTCCTCGGCGCCGACCTCGGCTGCACGGTCTATGCCGGCCGGCCGAATGCGTGCCGCCTCTACCCCCACTTCGTCGTCTTTGTCGATCGAGAGCGTGGGCGTGTGACGGCGCCGTCGCCGCCGGACGGCAGAGCGAGCATCGAATCAGCGCTCGCCGGTATCGCCTCGAACCCGGTGCCCCTCCTGCTCGGCCATGTGGAGTGCCCGGGCTTCACCGGGGCGCCCCTGCCGGAGTCCCACTGGCAGGCCCTGCTCTCGGACACGTACCAATTGCAATACCAAGAAGTGTGAAGGTGGCAGCGGTCGCTATGCCGGTGCGACGTTACGCTGGTGCAGGAGGAACGTTTTCCACGCCGTGACCACCCGCCAGTTCGCTGTGTTGTGCATTCTCGCGTTCACGTGGGGCTGCTCCTTCCTGTTCATCCGCGTCATCGTCGACTCGGGCGTTGGGCCCATGGGCATGTCCTCGTTGCGGACGCTGCTTGGTGGCCTCAGCCTCGTGCCCTTCGCGTGGCACGCGCGGGGCGGCTTCCGCCAGCCGCGCTCGACCTGGCTGGCGCTGGCAGGCCTGGGCTTCGTCAATTTCGCCCTTCCCTGGACGATTTTCGGTGTGGCAGGCAGCCGCGTCCCCAGCGGGGTGGCCGCGATTGCGAACTCCACAGCGCCGCTCTGGATCGCCCTCCTTTCGGTGCCGCTCCTCCAGGCCGAGCGTGTGAGCGGCCTCAAGGCGCTGGGGCTCGCGCTCGGCTTCGCCGGCATCGTCGTGCTCATGGGCGATGACATCACGCACGTCCACGGCGGCGAGACCCTGGCGATCCTCCTCATCCTCTGCGCGACGCTCTCCTACGGCGCCTCCGCGGTCTACATCCGCAAGCACCTGGCCCATGTGCCGCCGCTCGTCCTCGCCAGCGGCCAGGTCGGCTTCGCTGCCCTCTACCTGGCTCCCCTGGCGTTTGCCACGGGCTCCTACTCGGGCGAATGGGAGCCGAACGTCGTGCTCAGCGTGCTCGCCCTGGGCGCGCTCGGCTCCGGGGTCGCCGTGGCCGCCTACATGTGGCTCATCCAGGAAACCGGGCCCGTGAGCGCTTCGGTGGTGACCTACCTCATCCCCCCGGTGGGAGTGGCGGTGGGGTGGGCAGTCCTCGATGAGCGCGTGGGCTGGAACATGTTGGCAGGCCTCGCCTGCATCCTGGTTGGTGTCGCGTTTGTCCAGGGAGTGCCCATCCAGCGCGTCCTGGGCCGCGGCAGACCCGCGGCGGCAGTGGTCCCCGCCGGGGGCGATTGACCCCGGGCGCTCTCGCGCCTGCTAAGCTTCGGCCATGAAGCGCCTCCCCATCCGGCCCGAAGTCCAGGCGATCCATGAGCGCATCGTTTCCATCCGTCGTGACCTGCACGAGCACCCCGAAGTCTCGTGGGAAGAGCGCCGGACCCAGCAACGCGTGCTCGAACACCTGCGGGAGATCGGCCTTTCCGGCGTCCGGCCCATTGCCCGCACGGGCGCCACAGCGCTGGTGGAGGGCCCGAAGCGGGGACCGTGCATCCTCTGGCGGGCCGATATGGATGCCCTCCCGGTACCGGAGAAGAGCGCGCTCCCCTTCGCATCGAAGAACGACGGCGTGATGCACGCGTGCGGCCACGATACGCACATGGCGATCGCGCTCGGCATCGCCGAGGTCCTTGCCGGGCGCCGCGAGACGCTCCCGGGCTCGGTGCGATTCGTCTTCCAGCCGGCCGAGGAAGCCGCGGGGGGCGCCCAGGCGTGCATCGCCGATGGCGTGCTCGAATCCCCGCGAGTCTCCACGGCGCTCGGGTTGCACATCAGCGCCGACATCCCCATTGGTGCGATCAACGTGGCGCCGGGCCCGTTCTTCGCGGCGCCCACCGCCTTCCGCATCACCATCGAGGGGCGGGGTGGGCACGCCGCCGCCCCCCACCAGTCCATCGATGCCGTGGTGGTGGCCGCGCACGTGATCACCGCCCTTCAGACCGTGGTCAGCCGCTCGGTGGCGCCCTCGGAATCGGCCGTCCTCACCGTCGGCAAGGTGGCCGGAGGGTTTCGCGGCAACATCATCGCCGACTCGGCGACCATGACGGGCACCATCCGCAGCTACACCGACGCCGTGAGAAACGCGATGCTCCGGCGGACCGAGGAGATTCTCGCGGGGGTGTGCGCGGCCTTCGATGCGAAGTACACCTTCGAGCACTCCACGAGCTGCCCTCCCCTGGTGAACGACCCGGCCGTCACCGAACTCGTGCGCGAGGAGGCCGCCGCGTACTTCGGCCACCAGGCGATCCTTTCGGCGCCCACCATGGGCGCCGAGGACATGGGGGTCTTCCTCCAGGAGCGCCCTGGCTGCTACTTCTGGCTGGGCGCCCGCAACGAGGCTAAGGGCATCGCCGGCCGGCACCACGACCCGGCATTCATGATCGATGAGGACGCGCTCGCCATCGGCGTGGAATTCGGCCTGCGGATCATCGAGCGCTGCCTCGACCAGCGCTAGGCAGCCGTCGCCCGGCTCAGCGATGCCGTTGGCCGCCCGCTACTCGAAGATCCAGCGGTCCACGTCGCGGCCCCATTCCACCAGCTCCGAAGGCTTGAAAAACAGCTTCACCTCGCGGGCCGCGCTCTTGGGGCTGTCGCTGGCGTGGACCAGGTTGCGGCCGCGTTCGAGGCCGAAGTCCGCCCGGATCGTGCCCGGGGCCGCCGCCGCCGGGTCGGTCGACCCGATCGTGGCGCGCACGACCGCGACGGCGCTGGTGCCCTCGAAGACGGCGGCGATGACAGGGCAGCTGGTGATGTACTCGACGAGGCCCTCGTAGAAGCTCTTCCCCTTGTGCTCGGCGTAGTGCTTTTCGGCGAGGGGACGGCTGATGTGGATGAGCTTCATGCCAACGATGCGCAGGCCACGGCGTTCGAGCCGGCCGATGATTTCACCGGCAAGGCCGCGCTGCATGGCATCGGGCTTCACCAGCACCAGGGTGCGTTCGCGTTGTTCCACAGGTTCCTCCAGGTGTCATGAAGCAGCGGCGCGCAGCCGCCGCGAAACGGTGATGCTGGGCTCGCGCAGGTAGAACGCCTCCGCCCCCTCCCTGAGCTCGCCCGCCCGGATCCGCGGTGCGCGGTCCCCGAGCGCAGCCAGCGCGCGCTCCAGCGGCGTGACTTCGATACCGCCGAACTGGCTCGCGCCTTCTCCCCGGCTCTCGGGCCCCAGGTCTGCCGGTGTCGCGATGGCGATTGCGCCCGGGCTCGCCCCTGCCTCGAAGCGTTGGGCGGCGAACTGCCCGCGGCCCGCCGGGTGGATGACCGTGAACGGCCCGGCCTCGCCGGCCCGGGTACGCGCCAGCGCGACTGCCTCCATCGTCCCGATTCCGAAGATGGCAGCCCCCCGGGCGAGCGCCAGGCCCTCCGCCGTGGCGATGCCCACCCGCACCCCGGCGTAGGCCCCCGGCCCTGTCACCACCAGGATGGCCTCGACGGGCTCCCCATCGCCCAGCAGCGAGGCAATGGCTGGCAGCAGGAGCGACGAATGGTCCTGCCGCGCCTCGGCGTCGAAGCTCGTGACGTAACCGTCGCGGTCGGCAGCGATCGCGAACCGGTCAGAAGCAGTGTCGATGCAGAGGATGGTGCTCACGCGGCCCCGAGCGATGCGACAAGCTCTTCTCCGCGCGGGCCACGCGGGATGAATCGGAGGTTCCGGCTGCGGGGGCCGAGCGCGCCGGCGCGCAGCTCCACGACGAGCCCATCGCCCGGGAGCAATTCGGCCCCGCGTTCAGGCCACTCGATGACGAGCACGCCCTTTTCCGCGTAATCCCACAGGCCCAGGTCGTCGAGCTCTTCCACATCCTCGATGCGGTAAAGGTCGACGTGGTACAGCGTTTCCCGGCCGGCGTATTCGTTCATGAGCACGAACGAGGGGCTGTTCACCTGTCCCTCGCACGCCAATCCCCGGCCGATGCCCTGGGTCAGGCACGTTTTGCCGGTGCCCAGGTCGCCGCTCAGCAGGAGGATGTCCCCGCGTTTCAGGAGCCTCCCGATGCGCTCGCCGAGCTGGCGCGTCTCTTCTTCGCTGGTCGAACCGAGTTCAAGGTCGTGCTGTTCACCCATCGTGGCCAGTATAGGCGCCGTCCCGGTTACGCCATACGCGGGCGCCAGGTGGGGTTCCGCCCCCGGCGAGAAGCCCTCCCGGCGGAATTGACGTTGCGAAATTGTGCCAACGTGCGAGTTCGATTGACCCGAAGCGATTCGATTCGTACCTTGATAGGGCAATTGGCCCCCGTCCCCCAGGACAGTGGGCCATTCCATTGGTCCCTACCTGGAGTCGAAGCCAACATGATCAAAGCTACGTCCGAAACCGGAAAGGCGCCTGTCTCCGCGAGCCTCGGCAATCGAATTCGCGCCGCCCGCCGCGATGCCGGCATGAGCCAGGGTCAGCTCGCCCAGGCGCTCAACACCACCCAGAGCGCCATCAGCCTCTACGAAGCCGGCCAGCGCTCCGTGGGCATCGATATGCTCCTCAGCGTCGCCCGCATCCTCAATCGCCCGCTCCACTACTTCCTCGGTGAAGATGGCGACATGCTGTACGTGAAGGACAGCGACATCGCCGAGCTCATTGGCGAGCTCGAGAAGCACCCCGAGGACCTGCCCGAGCTGCTTTCCTACTGGAACTTCCTTCGCTGGCGGCGCATGGCCTCGAATGGCAGCGGCCGCCACTGAGCCGCTTTTCGTGCATGATGGGGGCCGGGCGCAATGCCCGGCCTTTTCGTGCACCCGGAAGTGATCCATGCGCCGTCTCTGCGATGTCACCGATGCCCGCCGTCTGCTGAATCCCGGCCCCGTCGGGATCGTCACCACGGCCTGGCGCGGCATCGCCAATGCAGCTCCCATCGCCTGGATGGCCCCCCTCTCGATGGAGCCCCCCCTGGTCGGCTGCGTCATCCATCCGCATCGTCACACCGCCGACATGATCCGCTTCAGCGAGGCGTTTGCGATCAACATCCCGGGCCCCGCACTCCTCAAGCACACGGCCTTCTTCGGCAGCGTCACCGGCCTCAACACCAACAAGATCGAGGCGTCCGGGCTCGAAACCTTCAGTCCCCTGATCATCGATGCGCCGCTGCTCGAAGGCTGTCTCGCCTGGATCGAATGCACCGTCCAGGACGTCATCCGGATCGGCGACCACACGCTCTTCGTGGGGAACGTCGTGAAGGTGCAGGCCGATGACGAGGCCTACGCCCAGCAGTGGCTCTTGAAAGACCGGGACCATAGCCCGCTGACGTTCATCGGCGGCACCCGCTACGCCCTCATCAGTGACCCGATGGATGCCGTGGTCGAAGTCGATGTCCACGGCGCCCTCGTCGTCGAGACGGCCGAGGAACGGGAGCGGCGCGAGGAGCTGGAAGCGATCGAGCGCGAGCGGCGCCGGGCCGAGGGCGAGGAAGGCTTCGAACAGATGAAGCGCGCCGGCGAAACCGGCCACCGAACGATATTCTAGGGTGGCGCCAGGAGATATCCCGCCGAGCCCGTTGTCAGGCGTTCCTCCATCGTCGCGAACGGCCCGCAGCTCCTGCCCCACGACACAATCTTGTTGTCCTTCACCGCGATTGCGTACCCCTGTGGAAGGCCTGGCGCCGAGTTCGTGAAGAGCATCCAGTAGTCCGGCACTGCGTCGACAGCCGGAGGGCGGGTGTAGGTGGCACCACCGACGAGCACTGAGTGCAGCGTCAGGCGGTCACGATCATCAATCATCTGTAGGTCCTGGGTGAGCGCACTCCAGCCAATTTGGCACTGGAACGTGATGATCGAGAGTACCGGGCTCCCGGTGACTGCACCGGGCGGGCATTCTGGAGCAGTGGTCATCCGCTCTTCGCTGCATGCCAACACCTGCCCGGCAATGTCCGCCAACGGCGGGCTTACGTTGGACTCGATCGAGGCAGTGACACCATCGATAAACGCGTCTCCGGTGGACCGTGATGGCGTCCCGGCGACGGGTTTCGTGGCTGCAACAGCCGGCGGGGCGGTGGGGCCCGCCGTGGCCGTTGTTGTCGCTGTGACGCTGGCCTCCGTCGTCGCCGGCGACTGGTCGCGTCGGCCGCCAGTCGCGATGAACGCCCCAACGGTGAGCAGAATGACTACGGCAGATCCGCCCACCAGGACCGTCACTCCGGCAGCGCTCCACGTCATCCGCCACAGGCGGCGCGGAAGGCCGTTGTAGTCGCGCCACATCTCAGCCGCCTCTTCCCGGCTCGATGTTCCGGTTGCCTCCAGTATCTCGCGAACGTGCCACTTCGCGCCTTCGATAGAGATGCCAAGTTCGTCGGCAATCTGCTGATTGCTATACCGCCTCACCAACAGGTCGAGAACCTGTCGCTGCCGGGGGGTCAGCCGCACGTTTTCCACGAGGAAAGGTTACGGAGTCTGCGCCCGGCGCACCCTACTCGAACGTAAAGATGACACTTGAGTATGTCCAGACGGCTGAGCCGATCGAGTCTCTCGGGGAGCAACATTTGCCGGGTGGGAAGACCCGGCGACAGCCCGGTCTTCCCCTGTTCGTCAGTCCCGCCGGGCCTTACCGCCGGTCGAGCGGCACGTATTCGCGGTTTTCTGCGCCTTCGTAGAGCGCGTTCGGCCGCACCAGCCGGTTGTCGGCGTACTGCTCGAGCATGTGCGCCGTCCAGCCAGTGATGCGCGACATGGCAAAGATCGGCGTGTACAGGTCGCTCGGGATGCCGAGCATCTTGTAGACCGACGCGCTGAAGAAGTCCACGTTCGGGTACAGCGGCTTGCCTTCCAGCTTCCGTGCGAGGTAGTCGCGGAGCTTGAGCGAAAGGTCGAAGTACTTCCGGTCCGGGGAGGTCTCGGCCAGCTGGTGCCCGAGCCGTTCCAGGATGATCGCGCGCGGGTCGGTGGTCTTGTACACACGGTGGCCGATGCCCATCACGCGTTCGCCCCGGCCGAGCATCGCCTCCACGTGGGGCGCGATGTTCGCCTCGACGCCGATTGCCTCGAGCGTCTTGTACACGGCTTCGTTTGCGCCGCCGTGGAGCGGGCCCTTCAGCGTGCCAATCGCCGAGGCGGTTGCCGAGTACATGTCGCTGAGCGTCGATGCGGTGACGAGCGCCGAGAAGGTCGATGCGTTCATCTCGTGCTCGGCGTGCAGGATCATGGCCACATCGAACACGCGCGCCTCGAGCTCGTTCGGCTCGCGGCCGTTGAGCATCCACAGGAAGTTGGCCGAGTGCCCGAGGTCGTCACGCGGCGGCACCGGGTCCAGCCCCTGGCGGAGCCGGTGGTAGGTGGCCAGTACCGTGGGCATGCGTGCCGTCAGGAGCGCGGCCGTCCGCTTCAGCTGGTGGTTGGTCAGGTCGCTCGATTTCGGGTCCAGCGCCCCGGCGATGATGACGGCGATCTCGAGCGCCCGCATCGGGCGGATCTGGCCGATGATCTCGCGAAGAACGCGAGCGTTCAGGTCAGAAAGC
>JBBIVC010000049.1:0-11198 GCA_037439905.1 Thermoflexus sp. | reverse complement strand
GACCTCGCCCCCGGCGGCAGCATCTGGGCATCGCTGGCGCCCGCGGGCGGTGGCGGTGGCGCTGCCGCGCCCGCCGGTGGCGGCATCGCGCCGGATGCCGATGGCTGGGTGCCGCCCCCGGGTATCGGCATCGGCCCCAAGGGCGACCCCAACTCATACGAAAAGGTGCGCGCGCGCCGCATGCGCGCCGAGCGCAAGGCCAAGGAAGCGCTGGAGCGCGGTGAGCCCATCCCGGAAGACGTCCTCGCGACCATCAAGGAGCTGGGCGGCAAGATCCCGGAGGGAGCAGGCTAGATGACAGCAACCGAAGTCCTTTGGTGGATCTTCGCCGCGGCCATCGTGGTCACCTCGGCGGGCGTGGTCTTCTCGCGGTCGGTGCTGCACTCGGCGATCTTCCTGATCGGCAGCATGGCCGGCGTGGGCGCCATGTACGTCTTCCTCACGGTCGAGTTCCTGGCGCTGGTCCAGTTCCTCATCTACGGCGGCGCCGTCACCGTGCTCATCCTGCTCGCCCTCATGCTGACGCGGAGCGACCCCTCCGGGCGCCCGGAGCCGGTCAACGGTTCGCAGCTTCCGTTCGCGCTCCTGGTGGGCATTTCGCTGGTGACCACCCTGGCCGCCGTCGCGATCGATACGGTCTGGGGCGCGCCCGGTGAGCCGGCGAACGTGGCCATCACCACCGTGAGCGACCGCATGTTCCAGGCGTTTGGCGTGCCGTTCATCCTGGCATCGGCGCTCTTGCTGGTAGCCCTGATCGGGGCCATCATCCTCGCTCGGCAAGAGGAGGGAGAATAGCGATGGTTCCGCTCGAAAACCTCCTCGTCCTCAGTGCCATCATGTTTTCGCTCGGCGTCTACGGGGTGCTGGCGCGGCGCAATGCTGTCCTCATCCTGATGAGCGTGGAATTGATGCTCAATGCGGTCAGCCTGAATTTCGTGGCGTTCGCCGCATATCTCGATCCGGATAAAGTGCTCGGCGCTGTGTTCGCCGTGTTCATCATCACCGTCGCCGCGGCGGAAGTGGGATTGGCGCTGGCTATTGTCATTCGCCTGTTCCGCAACCGCGCCACGAGTAACGTGGACGAAGCGGCAATCATGAAGTGGTAGAAGGGGCCAGAGACTGATGGGTGCTGAAGAGGCCTGGCTGCTCGCTGCGATTCCCGCGGGCGTCTTCTTTGTGCTCGCGATCTTCGGGCGCGCGCTCCCGCGTGGAGGCGATTACCTCGGCGTTGCCGCCATCCTCTCCTCGTTCGTCCTCTTCTTTGTCGTCCTGGCCGATTTCCTCGATACGCCCGGCAAGATCGGCCCGGTCATCAACGATGTCGAGTGGTCGAACATTGGCGAAAGCTTCGATCTGCGGATGGGCATCTACATCGACCCCATCACCATCACGATGTTCGCGGTGATCACGACGGTCGCGCTGATGGTGAACATCTTCTCCATCGGCTACATGAAGGGTGAGCCGCGCTACTACTGGTTCTTCGCCGTCCTCCAGCTCTTCGCCGCCTCCATGCTCATGCTGGTGATGGCCGACAACCTGCTGCTTGTCTACATCTCGTGGGAGCTCGTGGGCGTCTGCTCGTTCCTGCTTATCGGCTTCTACTGGGAGAAGCGGAGCGCCACGGAAGCCGCCAAGAAGGCGTTCGTCACCACCCGCGTGGGCGATGTCGGACTCCTCATCGGCATCATCATGCTCTGGAAGGCGACCGGCACCTTCAACATCCAGGAGATCATCCACCTGGTGGAAGAAGGCCACGTCGGCCAAACCTACCTGTTCGCGGCGGTCGCGTTCGTGTTCCTTGGCTGCATGGGCAAGAGCGCCCAGGTGCCGTTCCACGTCTGGCTCCCCGATGCGATGGAAGGCCCGACCCCCGTCTCCGCGCTCATCCACGCCGCCACGATGGTGGTCGCCGGCGTGTACCTGACGGCGCGGCTCCTGCCCATCTTCGAATACGCCGATGGCGCGCTCCTGATGGTGACCATCGTGGGGCTCATCACCGCCCTGCTCACGGGCTTCATCGCCCTGGCCCAGACCGACATCAAGAAGGTGCTCGCGTATTCGACCGTCGGCCAGCTCGGGTTCATGTTCGTTGCCCTTGGCGCTGGCCAGCCGGCAGTGGCGATGTTCCACCTGATGACGCATGCCTTCTTCAAGGCGCTCCTCTTCCTCGGCAGCGGCTCGGTGATCCACGCCACCCACCACAACCAGGAGATGGATAAGCTCGGTGGCCTCTGGAAGAAGATGCCGATCACGGGCACAACCTTCTTCATCGGGTCGCTGGCGCTGGCCGGCATCCCCCCGCTGGCGGGCTTCTGGAGCAAGGACGAGATCTTCGTGGTGCTGAACGAAGAGTGGGGCATCTGGGCGGTGGCGCTGCTCGGCCTCTCCGCCGTGATGACGGCCTTCTACACCACCCGCCTGTTCATCCGGACGTTCATGGGCAAGCCGATGGACCAGCACGTGCACGACCACACGCACGAGTCGGGCCTGGTGATGACTGGCCCGCTGATGTTCCTCGCGTTCCTGGCGGTAACGGCCGGGTTCGTCGTGTTCCACGGCGTCGGCAAGGGCCTCGGCTTCCCGGGCGGCATGACCGAGTTCATCTTCCTCCCGCACCACGGCCCGCATAAGTACCACTTCGATGCGGCCTGGGCCCTTGCCTCCGTGGTGATGGGTGGCACCGGCCTCCTGGCCGCCGGCTGGATGTACTGGGGCAACAGCACCGCGAAGTCGACCCAGCTAGCCGAATCCCAGCCCGGCATCTACGACCTGCTGCGCAACAAGTTCTACTTCGACGAGCTCTACCAGGCCGCGATCGACCGCGGGATGCTTGGTTTCAGCTACGTCGTCTCGTGGTTCGACCGCTACGTGGTGAACGACACCGGCGTCGATGGTTCGGCGCAGGTTACCGGGTTTTCCGGTGGTGTCTTGAAATATCTCCAGACCGGCCGGCTGCCGAACTACGCCATGGCGGTGGCCATGGGCGTGCTCGCGCTTGCCGTCGTCGGCCTGGTGGTGAGGGGCTAATCGCATGACCTTCGACGAGGGCCAGGGCTACGTCGTCCTCGCCACTATCGCGGTGCCACTGCTGACGGCGTTGGTCCTGGTGTTCATCCCGGGCAACCAGAAAATGGCCGTCCGCTACATCTCGGCGGTTACCGGAGCGATTCTCGCCGGCCTGTCGATCTACATCTTCACGGCCTACCAGCTCGATGGCGCCGATGCCCAGATGCGCCTGCGCTGGGTATGGGTGGAAAACACCGCCTTCCTGGGCGAAAACGGCATCAGCCTGAACCTCGCGGTCGATGGCATCTCGGGCCTGCTCGCTCTGCTCACAGGGGTCGTGGCGTTCGCCGGCGCGCTCGCCAGCTGGAAGCTCGACTTCCGCAACAAGGATTTCTACATCCTCTACTGGGCGCTCCTGGCAGGCGTCTACGGCACCTTCTTCTCGTACGACCTCTTCTTTTTCTTCTTCTTCTACGAACTCGCCGTGATGCCGCTCTACCTGCTCATCGGCGTGTGGGGCTCGACCCGCAAGGAGTATGGGGCCGCGAAGCTGACCCTGATGCTGGTCGGCGGCTCGGTGCTCATCTGGATCGGCATCTTCGCGGTGTTCCACGAAGCGAACCTCGGCACCTTCGATATGGAGAAGCTCTGGGCGGCCGGCCGCGATGGCACCCTCAGCCCCGAGTTCCAGAAGGTGTTCTTCCCCTTCATGGCGGTGGGCTGCGGCGTGCTGGCGGCGCTCTGGCCATTCCACACCTGGTCGCCCGATGGCCACATGTCGGCGCCGACGGCGGTCTCCATGGTGCACGCCGGCGTCCTGATGAAGCTCGGCGCCTTCGGCATCATCCGCCTGGGCATCCAGATGATGCCCGAAGGCGCGGAGTTCTGGATGCCGACGCTCATGGTGCTCGGCGTGGTGGGCGCCGTGTATGGCGCCACCGCCGCGCTCACCCAGCGCGACTTCAAGCTCATCTCGGGCTACAGCTCGGTGAGCCACATGGGCTACGTCCTCATGGGCCTGGCCACGATGAACCAGATCGGCATCACCGGCGCCGTGCTCCAGATGTACAGCCACGGGGTGATGACGGCCCTTGTCTTCCTCATGATTGGCGCGCTCTACGACCAGGCGCACACGCGCGACATGAAGGACTTCGGCGGGATCGCGAAGGTAATGCCCCTCTGGGTGATCTTCTACGGCATCGCGGGCCTGGCGAACGTCGGCCTGCCCGGGTTCTCGGGCTTCACGGCCGAGTTCCACATCTTCGTGGGGACGTTCAAGTCGTACCCGGTGTTCGGCGCGCTGGCGATCTTCGCGGCGGCGCTGGCGGCCGCCTACATGCTCCGCATGTTCGCTATCGTCTTCTTCGGGCCATTCAACGCGAGGTGGTCTGACCTCAAGGACCTGACACCGCTCGAACGGCTCTCCGGCGGGATGCTCATCGCCTCCATCGTGATCATGGGCGTCTGGTGGGCGCCGTTCACGGACCGCGTCGGACAGACCGTCACCCTGCTGCCGGGAGTCACGGGCTGATGCGCGACTACACCATCTTCATCCCCGAATACCTCGCCGCCGGTTCGGCGGTCGGCATCATCGGTGTCGAGCTGTTCTGGCCCAAATTCCGCAAGGATTGGCTGGCGTATATCACGGCAGCGGCCGCGCTCGCCTGGTTCATTTCGGGCCTGTTCTTCATCGGCAAGGACCCGAACAGCTTCCAGGGCGTCATCCGCTCCGATGACTTCACCACGTACTTCCGCCTGCTTGCCGCAGGGATCGTGTTCGTGGTGGCGATCATGTCGGCGGCGCACATGCGCACGCGCGGAAAGACGGTGGCCGAATACTACGGCCTGTTGCTGGTGGCCGGCTGCGGCATGGTCTATATGGCCGCGGCGACCGAACTCCTCACGGCCTACATCGCCCTCGAGCTGCTGAGCTTCTCCCTCTACATCCTGGTGGGCTACCTGAAGCGCGACCTCCTGAGCAGCGAGGCAAGCCTGAAGTACATCCTCCTCGGCGCCTTCTCGAGCGCGATGTTCCTCTACGGCATGAGCCTGATCTACGGGGTCACGGGGAGCACCTACTACGAGGGCATCGCCGAGGGGCTCTCGGCGCGTGGTTCGGGTACCGACCCGGCGGTCGTCGTCGGCATGATGCTCATCCTTGCGGGCGTCGGCTTCAAAGTCTCGGCGGCGCCGTTCCATATGTGGGCGCCCGATGCCTACCAGGGCGCGCCGCTGCCGGTGACCGCCTTCCTTTCGACCGCGTCGAAGGCGGCGGGATTCGCCCTGATCCTGCGGCTGTTCACCGGGGCGCTCGTCGTCGATGCTGCCGAGTGGCGCTGGGCGGTGGTCGCGCTCGCGGCGGTGACGATGACGCTCGGCAACCTGGTTGCCATCCAGCAATCGAACCTGAAGCGGCTCGTCGCCTACTCGTCGATTGGCCAGGTGGGCTACATGCTCATCACCATCGCCGCGCTGGGCTACGCCGAACCGAAGGCGGCGCAGGATGCCTCGGCCGCGCTCCTCCTCCACATCGGCGGCTACGTGATCGCGACGCTGGCGCTGTTCGCGGCGTTTACCGCTGCCTACAACCGGACCGGGCGCGAGGATATCGCCGGGCTGCGCGGCCTGGCCGAAACGCAGCCGTTCCTGGCGCTCGTCATCACCATCGCGCTCTTTTCGTTCGCGGGCCTGCCGCCGTTTGCGGGCTTCGCGACCAAGCTCTTCATGTTCCAGGGAGCAACCACCGACGAGACGATCTGGGTGGTCGGCCTGGCGGTGCTGAACAGCTTCATCAGCCTGTACTACTACCTCATGGTCATCCGCCAGATGTACCTCTTCGACCCGGTCGGCGACGTGGGCCGCTGGAAGGTGAGCCCGGCGCTCTGGGGGCTATCGGCGGCGCTGATGGTGGGTGTGCTCTTCATCGGCGTGTATCCGGGGCCGTTGTTCGAGCTTTCGGAGCGGGCTGCGCAGCCGCTATTCGAGGTCGCGGGTAGCCTCGGTGGCATCCAGGCGCAGCGGCCGTAGGCGCGAGGGGCCTTGCCCCGGTGCGCTAGCATAGAGCCCATGGCGAGCCCAGCGGTACCCCGGTTACTCACGGCAGAGGAGTTCCTGCACCTCCCTGAGCCCATCGAAGGCGGCAAGATGGAGCTCGACCGCGGGAGGGTGGTCTGCATGAGCCCTGTCGGCCTGGAGCACGGCGAGATAGCAATGGACCTGGCGTTTTCGCTGAAGGCGTTCGTCGATGCGAAGCACCTCGGGCGTGTCAGCGTCGAAACTGGCTTCAAGCTCGCAGAGGACCCGGATATCGTCCGCGCGCCCGATGTCTCGTTCGTCTCCGCAGGCAGGCGCCCGAAAGGCGCGGGCCGCCGCGGGTTCGTGGAAGGCGCGCCCGACCTGGCGGTCGAGGTCATGTCCCCGGACGACCGGGAGAAGGACCTGCTGGCGAAGGCCGGCGAGTACCTCGATGCGGGCGCAGCCCGCGTTTGGATCGTGCGCCCACAAACGCGCAGCGTGACCGTTTTCCGGGCGGGCGGCGAAGTCACCACCCGCCACGAGGCGGACGTGCTCACCAGCGAGGACGCGGGGTTCAGCGACGAGGGCTTTAGCCTGCCGGTGGGCTCCATCTTCGCCGAGTAGGCTGGCCGGCGCCGGTTAGGCGCGGCTTCTCCCTTCTCCCCTGGCACTCCACAATCTGCTCATGGCCAAACCGTTCCTGAAGTGGGCGGGCGGCAAGGGAAAGCTCGCCCCGGCCATCGTGGCAGCGGCGCCCGCCGGCATCGCCCGCTACATCGAACCGTTCGTGGGGGCCGGGGCCGTATTCTTCGCGCTCGATGAAGCGCGCCCCGGCACACCGGCGATCCTCGCCGATGCAAACGCGGAACTGGTCGAGACCTACATCGTCGTCCGCGACCAGCTGGCACTGCTCGATGCCGCCCTCGCCGGGCTGGCAGCGGCATATGCTGGCCGTAGCCCGGAGGAGCGGCGGGCAATGTACTACGAGGTCCGGGAAACCGTGCCCTCAATCCCGGCCGAACGGGCGGCCCGCTTCATCTTCCTGAACCGCACCTGCTTCAACGGCCTCTTCCGGGTGAACGCCTCCGGCCGGTTCAACGTGCCCCACGGGCGGTACAAGAACCCGCGAATCCACGATGGCGCGTTGCTCGCGGCTTGCTCGCGAGCGCTCCAGCGGGCCGAACTCCGCGCCGGCGACTTCGCTGCGGTCTGCGACGAAGCCCGGTCCGGCGATTTCGTCTATCTCGATCCCCCGTACCAGCCGTTGAGCGCGACCGCGAGCTTTACCGCCTACACCAGCAGCGATTTCGGCCCCGCCGAGCAGATCCGCCTGCGCGATGCGTTCGAGAGCCTCACGCGCCGCGGCGTCGCCGCCATGCTTTCGAACTCCGACCACGGGTTCATTCGCGATCTCTACGCCGGGCGCGGCTTCCGGATCGAGACGGTGCCGATGTCGCGTGCCATCAACTCGAAAGGTTCGGGGCGGACGCCCGTGGATGAGCTCCTGATCGATAACTTCGGGCGCGTAGGGCTTCGGCCGCGGGGCGAGGCCCCGGCCTGAACCAGGCCACCCCAGGTCTTGGCGGGCCACTGCACGGTTGCTACGATCAGCGTAGACCGGGGACGCGCCGGGAGAGTGGCCCGGCAGGCGCGACGCCGGGCTCCCATTTCCGCTGACCGGCCCCGGCTCACCATCACGATCACCTTGATGCGAGAAGGAGGTTGTGACATGGCGACAGCAACCATCACCCCAGCCCAGCGAGCGTCGATCGACGCAGCCGCTCGCAGCCACGATGCACTCGAACTTGCTGAGCGCGCGCTCCTGGCCGCGCTCGGGCGGCCGCAGCCCACGCGAGAGCGCGCCTGGGCCGAGCGGGTCGCGACGGAACTGAAGGCGGCAAGCGAGGCCATCGAGGCTCACCGGCGCGAGGTGGAGGGCGAGCACGGCCTCTATGGCGAGCTCCGCTTCGAGGCGCCCTGGCTGCTCGCGAGAGTGCACCAGTTGAGCGCCCAGCTGGCCCGCATCCAGGCCGAGGCGCGCGACCTCGGCGATGAGGTCCAGCGTGTGATTGATGGCGACATGCAGGGGCTCAGCGCAATCAGGGCCGATGCCGAGCGCATGCTACTCTCGCTGCGCGACCTGCGCTCCAAGGAGACCGACCTCATCTTCGAGCGCTTCAACGAGCCAGTCGCCCTCGACTGAGCCGCGGGGCCATTCGGCTCCACCCGCCCGGCCGTTCGCCCGTGCCCCTCGCCCGGCAGGGCGCCTATCCTCCCGCCAGATCTGCTCGGAGGATTGGCCCATGGGAAGGCTTGAAGGCAAAGTCGCAATCGTCACGGGTGCGGGATCGGGCATCGGCCGGGCGTCGGCGCTCCGTTTCGCTGCCGAAGGCGCCAGGGTTGTCTGCGCCGATGTCTCGGGCGCCGAGCAGGTGACCGCGCAGGACATCGGCACCTCGGCCATCGGTATCAACGTTGATGTTTCGAAGGCTGCCGATATCCAGGCCATGATCGAACGCGCGGTCACCATGTACGGCCGGCTCGACGTGCTCTTCAACAACGCGGGCATCGAAGGCCCCCAGGCAGCCACCGCCGACTACGACGAGGCGGAGTTCGACCGCGTGATCGCCGTGAACCTCAAGAGCGTGTTCCTCGGGATGAAGTACGCGATCCCGGCGATGCTCAAGAGCGGCGGCGGCTCGATCATCAACACGGCCTCGGTAGCCGGGCTCGTCGGGTTCCCCAACATCGTCGCCTACTGCGCCTCGAAAGGGGCGGTCGTCCAGATGTCGAAGACCGCCGCGCTCGAGTACGCCACGCAGAACATCCGCGTGAACGCGATCTGCCCCGGGGTCATCTGGACGCCGATGGTCCAGCGGTTCACCGGGGGCTCCGACGAGGCGCGGCAGCAATTCGCTCAGATCGAACCGGTGGGCCGGATGGGCACCCCCGAGGAGGTGGCCGCCATGGCGCTCTTCCTCGCGAGCGACGATGCCTCGTTTGTCACGGGGGCGGCGCTGCCGGTCGATGGCGGGTTCGTCGCCCGCTGAGCCGCCTCGGGCTGGCGGTGGCGCGTTCGTGGCCCAGCGTGTTCGATAGAGGGATGCGCAGGGACATTCACGAGACCAACCGCCTGGCCTGGAACGCGGCCACCCGGGCCCAAACAGCCACAAGGGCGACCAGGCGCGCTTCCTCCGCGAAGGCGGCAGCACGCTGTTCCCGGAGGAGGTCGACCTGCTCGGCGACCTGGCCGGGAAGACCCTGGTCCACCTCCAGTGCAACGCCGGTCAGGACACGCTCTCGCTGGCAAGGCTCGGCGCGGCCGTGACCGGGGTCGACATCAGCGACGAGGCGATTGCGTTCGCCACGCGGCTCTCGACGGATTCGGGCATCCCCGCGACGTTCGTCCGCAGCGATATCTACGACTGGTTCGCGGAAGCAGCCGCGCGGGGCGGGCAGTTCGACCGGGTGTTCAGCTCCTACGGGGCGATCATGTGGCTCTCCGACCTGGCGGCCTGGGGCCGGGGCATCGCTTCGGTGCTCAAGCCCGGTGGCGCGTTCGTGCTGGTGGAGTTCCACCCCGTCAGCCTGATGTTCAACGAAAAGCTCGAACGCGATTGGCCCTACTTCTCGGCGGAACCGATCATCGAGAGCAGCGGCGTCGGGGACTACGTGGCCTATTCGAAGGAAGGGCTCGTCCCCTGGGGATACGAGGAAGGGGTCACCGGCTTCACGAACCCCCACCCGAGCGGCGAGTTCGCGTGGGGACTGGGCGATGTGGTGATGGCGCTCATCGGCGCGGGGCTGCAGCTCGAGGTGTTGCGCGAATACGAGTACTCGAACGGCTGCGCCCGCTTCGAGGGCTCGGTCCTGCGCGAAGGCAGGCGCTACTACCTCCCGGAAGGCGTGCCAAACCTGCCGCAGATGTTCGCCGTCCGGGCACGGAAGCCCTGAAGAGCCGTTGGCCATTGGCCATTAGCCATCAGCGCGGCGAACTTCCGAACTTCACTTCGTCCTTCGCGCGTTTGCCGCGGTCAGTCCCGGCTGCTGCTGCGGCTCCTGCTGCCCCCGGCCATGCCCAGGAACGGTGAGCCAGCCCCGAGCAGGAACCCGAACTGGTACCAGCCGCCATCGCGGCTCACGTTGTAGACCGGGTACCGCTCCCACCAGTCGAAAATGTGGATGATGAGCAGCGGCCAGGCCGTCACCCCGTTCCAGACGCCCCAGAGAAAGTCTTCCATGCGCGTAGTAGATACCCTGCGGATGAATTTGGCGAGGGGGTGGCATGGAGCATCAGGGGACGCCCCGCTCCGTCCTTCTCCCGTACACTGCGTGCCATGCCGAAATTGCCCAGCTTCACGCTCACCGATGCCAGCGGCGCGGAGTTTTCCTTCCCCACAGGACGTCACGCCCTCCTCTGCTTTGTGAAGGAGGACTGCCCCACCTGCGTGCTCTCGATGCCGGTGATCCAGGCAGCGGCCGAGGCGTTCGGCGAGGCGATGGACGTGTGGTGCATCGGCCAGGATGCGGAAGGGAACGCCCGGCTCGTCGATCGTTTCGGCCTGGGCGCGCCCATGCTCGACGACTCGAGGCTGCACGTCTCCTACCGCTTCAACCTGGATACCGTGCCGACCATCATCCTCGCGGACCCCGGGGGCGAGGAGATCGAGCAGTTCGTCGGCTTCAGCCAGGACGACTGGCAGAAGTTGTTCCACCGGCTGATCACCATCACGCTCGCGCCTGCGCCGGTGATCGACTGGAGCGCGTACCCCACCTGGCGGCCGGGCTGCGGTTCGAAGTCGGTCGAGCCGGGCATCGCCGAGCGCCTGGCGGCCGAAATGGAGGGGAGCCCGCTCCGCGCGAGGCGCATCGAGGTCGGGGATGCCGACGACATCTTCGAATTCCTGTTCGACCAGGGCCTGACCGATGGCCTGCCCGTCATCCCGCCAACGCCCGAGCGTGTGCTGCGGATGCTTGGTGGCACGAAGCGAGACCCGCAGGAGGTCATCGGCATTGTGCCGCCCAACCTGGCGCCGGTGACGGTCGAGAAAGTCGCGATCAACGCGGTGATGGCCGGGTGCAAGCCGGAGTACATGCCGGTCGTTATCGCCGCGGTGGAGGCGATCACCACCGAGAAGTTCAACATGCACGGCGTGCTCGCGACCACCCACTTCCCC
>JBBIVC010000048.1:5552-11515 GCA_037439905.1 Thermoflexus sp. | reverse complement strand
GACGGCGTGGGCGTGGGTGAAGTGGATATCGGAAAAGAGCACCAGGCGGCGGGCGCTCTTTTCGCGGGCGAGCTCGATGACCATCCGGGTCAACCGTTCGCCCAGGCGGTGGCCCCGGGCAGAGGCGAGGACATAGAGGCGGTGGAGCTCGAACTCGCCGCCGCCGTCATCGGTCAGGCCGACACAGCCGACCACCTGGCCGCCCGCGTCTTCGACAACGTAGAACCAGCCGCGAACGCCATCGTAGTGTTCCTCGGGATGAAGGAGGTCGGCGTCGTAGTCGCTTTCGGCGAAGGCGAAGCCGTACTCCTCGAAGACCGAGGAGACGACGCGCCAGGGCCCATCGCCGTGACGCTGGCGGCTGTAGGGGACGATGCGGTAGTCGCCGCCGGGCACAGAGGGGCCGCCTTACTCCCGCTCTTCGTTGGCGAGGCCCATGATGTTGAACCCGTTATCGACGTAGAGGATGTCGCCGGTGATGCCGCTGGCGCCATCGCTGGCGAGGAAGGCGGCGGCTTCGCCGACCTGTTCGATGGTCACGTTGCGGTGGAGCGGGGCGATGCTGGCGAACTGCTTGAGGTAGTCGCGGAAGCCGGAAATGCCGCTGGCGGCAAGGGTGCGGATGGGCCCGGCGCTGATGGCGTTGACGCGGATGTTCTGAGGGCCGAGGTCCCAGGCCAGGTAGCGCGTGGTGGCCTCGAGGGCCGCCTTGGCGACGCCCATGACGTTGTACTTCGGGGCGACCTTTTGCGAGCCGTAGTAGGTGAGGGTGAGGATGCTGCCCCCGTTCGGCATGAGCTCCTGGGCCCGGTTGGCGAGCGCAACGAGCGAGTAGACCGAGACGTTGTGCGCGAGGAGGAAGCCTTCGCGCGAGGTATCGACGAAGCGGCCCATGAGGTCTTCGCGGTTGGCGAAGGCGATGGCGTGGACCAGGATGTCGATGGCGCCGAGCTGCTCCTTCGCCTTCGCGAAGATGGCGTCGAGCTGGGCGTCATCGGTGACGTCGCAGAGCTCGATGAAATCGGAGCCGACGCTCTCGGCGAGCGGGCGGACGCGCTTTTCGAGAGACGGCATAGCGTAGGAGAAGGCGAGCTTTGCGCCTTCCCGGTGGAACGCCTGGGCGATGCCCCACGCGATGGAATGGTCGTTCGCGACGCCGAAGATGAGCGCCGTCTTGCCCTCTAGCTTTCCCATGCGGAGAGCGTAAAGGGAGAAGGGAGAAGGGAGAAGGGAGGAGGCTCACCCCCGGCCGAGCCAACGCTCCGGGGTGAGTACGAGGAGGACCATACGCTCGTGCGCGTCATCGGCGACGATACGGGCGGCTGCCTCGGGCCCGCGGTAGTGCGTATGCAGCTCCAGGCGCTGGTCCTTGGTGAGTGGATCCTGCACGCGGATGGGGCCTTCGGCGGTCACGTAGCGCGGACCGTCGATGACCGTCAGTGAGGCCCGGCCGGTCCGGGCGGCGTTGAGGTGCTTCTGGGAGCCGCGGTCGGTAACGATGGAGAACCTTCCGTCCTTCCACAGGTACCAGACGGCCACGGCGTGCGGCCGGCCCCGGGCATCGACCGTGGCCAGGACGGCGGTGCGCGGGGCCGCGAGGAACTCGTCCCGGGATTGCGGCGTGGTCAACGGTCAGGAATCCAGCCAGGTGACGTCGCCGGCAAGGTCGGGGGCGTGCTGCTTCGAGGCGAAGACAGCATATTCGGCTTTGCTGGCGCCGATCGTGGTGGTGGCACCGTGGCCGGGATAGATGGTGGTGTCGTCGGGGAGCGCGTAAAGCTTCGAGGTGATCGACTGGATCTCCTGTTGGAGCGCCGCGTTGTCTTTCGAGCGGCCGGGCCCGCCGGGGAAGAGGGTGTCGCCAACGAACGCGCTTTTGCCACAGACGAAGGTGGTGCTGCCGGGGGTGTGGCCGGGGACACTCAGGACCCGGAAGCGGAGGTTGCCGACGGGGACCAGGTCGCCGTCCTTCAGCGGCTCATCGAGCTGGCCATCCTTGAGCCCGGGTTCATTCGGATCGGCGTAAAGCCTGGCGCCATACTTCTGTTTCAGCGCATCGATGGCGGGCGTGTGGTCGAAGTGGCCATGGGTGAGCAGGATTTTCGATGGCCTGACGCCCAGGGCATCGGCGGCGGCGATGTTGGCTTCGGGGTCGCCCGGCGCATCGATGAAGGCGGCTTCGCCGGTCTGGCGATCGACGACGACCCAGACGTTGTTGCCGTAGCCTGTGGGGCCGCCCATTACGATTTCGAGGTCGCCGTCGCGGAACGTTTGCATGCTGGGCCTCCGTGCCTGGAATGCGGTGGCATGGTAGCGCAGCCGGCTTCATCCCGCCGGGTTGGGGGACGTCGAGGGGCGCTCGCGGATGCCGATGGCGGCGAGGGCCGCAAGGACGAGGAACGCCCCGGCGCAGAAGAGGAAGCCGGCGGGAAGCGACATGGCGGCGAACGCGGCGGCGCCCATGGGGCCAGCCATGAACGCGACCGCCTGGGCCGAGCTCGCGAGACCGAAAGCGGTGCCGCGGCGGGCGGGCTCGACCGTTGCGGCGATGAGCGTGTTGGTGGCCGGCATGGAAGCGGCGTTCACGAGGGCGAACACGAGGAAACCGGCGCCGTAGAGCCAGGCGCTTTGCCCCGCGGCAAGGGCCGGCATCGCGGCAGCCGAGACCAGCGTGAACACGATGACCGTCTGGCGCAGCGAGGCCCGGCCGCTCATCCAGCGGGCAACCACGGTCACGCCCGCAACGGCCGCGGCGCCACCGAGGGAGAAGGCAATGCCTGAGACGCCGCGAGCGCGGCCGGCCCCAACGATGTCTTCGAGTGCAACCGGCGTGGCGACCCGGACGAACTGGTTGAGGGCGAACAGGCCGAAGTAGAGAAAGACGGTGACCCAGAAGGCGGTGGAGAAGCCGCTCAGCCAGCCGAAGGACGGTCGCAGCCGGCTCGCCGGGGGGGAATTGGCGGCGGGTTGCCGCGGGGCGATCCGGTCGCGCGGCACGGCGAAGATGATCCAGGTCGCGGCGAGCGCGGGGAGCACGGCGCTGGCGACGATGGCGCCGCGGTAGCCGAATCCGATGGCGAGGAGCGCGCCAGCAGCCGGCCCGAGCGTACTCCCTAGGTACTGGCCGCCCGTGACGACGCCAAGCGAGCGGTTCAGGCGGGAATCCGGGACGCTGACGCTGGTGAGGGCGATGGCAGCAGGGATGAACCCGGAGAAGAGCCCCTGCATGGAGAGCGCGACCACCACGACCCACGGCGCGTGCGCGACGGCGGCGATCGCGGTGGTGAGCGTGGCCGCGTAGAGCGCGCGGATGAGCATGAGCTTCCGCCCGTAGCGATCGGAGATGATGCCCCAGGCCGGGCCGCTGACGAGGCGGGCCATGCCCTGGACGGTGGTTGCGACGCCCACCCAGAAGAGGGCGTTGGCATCGCTGGTGGCGCCGATCTGGCGGAGGAAGAGCGGGAGGAAGGGCCACCAGAAGTTCATCGCGAAGCTGGCGAGGAACGCGCCGGAGGCGATTGCGAGGATGATGCGCCGGTAGCGAGCTTCGTCTTCGGGGGTGATTTCGGTGACCGTCGCGCTGGCAAGCCCGGGTGCGTCAGTCACGCGGCGATCCTACCGGCAGACGGCGTGATGCGCGCCCCGGCGGCAGAGGAACCGAGCCACTCGATGGAGGTCGGGGCTCGTTCCGCACTGCCGGCCGGACTAGAAGATCGGGTTGACGATGATTGCCTGCTCGCGCGAGGGGCCGACGGAGATGAGGTCGACCGGGCATTCGAGGAGCTGTTCGACGCGCTTGATGAAGGCCTGCGCCTGGGGCGGGAGGTCGTCGAAGCTGCGGACGTGCTCGGTGGGGGTCTGCCAGCCGGGGAGCTCCTCGTAGACGGGGCGAACGCGGTTGAGGACGGATTCGCGGGCCGGGAGCGTATCGATGATCTGGCCATCGAGTTCGTAGGCGGTGCAGATCTTGATGGTGGGCATGCTATCGAGCACGTCGAGCCGGGTGAGGGCGAGGGCCGAGAGGCCGTTGAAGCGGACGCTATAACGGGCGGCGACGGCATCGAGCCAGCCGATACGGCGGGGCCGGCCGGTGGTGGTGCCGTATTCGCCGCGTCCGAACTCCTTGCCGTGGTCGCGGAGCTGATCGGCCACGCCATCGAAGAGCTCGGTGGGGAAGGGGCCATTGCCGACGCGGGTGGAGTAGCTCTTGAAGACGCCGACGACGCGGCTGATATCGGTGGGGCCGATGCCCACGCCCAGCGCGGCGCCCGAGCTGGAGCTGCTGGGGACGCTGGAGGTGACGTAGGGGTAGGTGCCGTGGTCGAGGTCGAGCAGCGAACCCTGGGCGCCTTCGAGGAGGACGTACTCGCCGCGGCGGTGGGCCTCGAGCACGATCTCCTGGACATCGCCGACAAACGGCGCGAGCCGCTTGCCAAATTCGATGTACTTCTCCATGCAATCGTCGAAGTTGATCGGATCGGCGCCATAGACGCCGGTGATGACGCGGTTCTGGTAATCGAGGGCGGCGCGGACGCGGGGGACGAGGTCCTCGGGGCGGAGGAGGTCGGCGACGCGGATGCCGCGGCGGGCCACCTTATCGGTGAAGCAGGGGCCGACGCCCTTGCCGGTGGTGCCGATGGCGGCATCGCCGCGGAGGGCCTCATCGAGCTGATCGAGGAGCCGGTGCCAGGGCATGATCACCTGGGCGCGGTCGCTGAGGACAAGGCGGCTGGTATCGATGGCCTTGGCCTGGAGTCCCTCGATTTCGCCGAGCAGGACTTCCGGGTCGACAGCGACGCCGTTGCCGATGACGCAGGTCTTTTCGGGGTAGAAGATGCCGGCGGGTACGAGGTGCAGCTTGAATTCGCCGCGGTCATTCACGATGGTGTGACCGGCGTTGTTCCCGGCGCTGTAGCGGGCGACGACCCTGGCTTTGCGGGCGAGCAGGTCGACGATGCGGCCCTTGCCCTCGTCGCCCCACTGCCCGCCGACCACGACGACGATAGGCATGGCAGACACAACTCCGGGCCCCCGTTTGCCGGGGGCCCGTTGCCGTAGTTTACACAATCCCATGACGCGGGGCTATTCCCCCGGGGCGGGAGCCTGGCGATTCCTCCGTTTTCCCGATGGGCGGCGGGGCGGGAAGGCACGAAGATGGGGAGAGTGAGGTTCTTTCGCCGCAGGCAGCCCGCACCGCCGGCCGAGCCGGAGCGCCCGACGTTTGGGGAGTGGCTGATCCGCCAATTCGCGGGTGGGGAACCAACCTCGGAGCTTCCGTTTCAGCGGCTGGAACGGGTGTGCAGCAATGCCGGGCTGCTCTTGTGCGGGGCGGTGTATGCGCGCCCCGAGGCGTTCCGCGACGCCGGGCCGGTGCTCAACCGGCGGGAAGCCGGGGTGGTGGCGCGCCGCACGGCGGACGGATTCAAAGCCTCGCTGGCGGACCGTGTCAACACCATCCTGGCCTGGCCCTGGGACCACATGGCGACCTCGATCGCCTGGGCGGGAACGCGCGAGGGAGACGTTTCGGAGGGGCGCCTGGGCCGGGCGCTGACGGAAGTCGGTGTTGCGTATGCGCTGGTGCACCGGGAGCAGCTTGCGGCGGTGATCGACCTGTGGCAGCAGGTGGCGGCGGGGCTCAACCGGGGCGCCCAGGCGCCCGACATGCAGGCGATGGGGAGCGACATGCTCAGGGCGTTCGAGGCGGGGGGTAAAGCCGAAGGGGCCTAGTTCGGGCCTGGCGGCGGAGGGAACTGCAGGTCATCGCCGCCATCGCGGAGCTGTTCGAGGAGCTTCCGCGCCATCTCGTCCATCTGTTCGGGGGTAATGCCCATGCGTTCGAGGGTGGCGCGGATGAGCCGCTGGACTTCTTCCATGTCCTGGCGGATGAGGGCTTCGGCCAGTTCGAGCTGGGTTTCGATGGCCAGGAAGCGCTCTCGCCGTTCGGTCTCGTTTTCGGTGGCGAG
>JBBIVC010000048.1:0-5525 GCA_037439905.1 Thermoflexus sp. | reverse complement strand
TGTGGTGCGGGCGATACGGATGCGGTCGTCGTGGTGGGGCGGGAAATCGCCGGTGACCGCCACTTCGAGTCCGGTGCGCTTATCCGTGGCGGCGTACTGTTCGGGCATCGCTTCATCAGAATACGGTAAGATTGCTGTTCTCGCCGCCGGGGGCACTGGCGGGGAGGTGGGCGCCGGGGGGAAGATGGCAGGTACGGGGTGTCTCAGCCAGATGGGAGTGCCATAAGGCGTGCAGGATTCGGTTTCCCTGCCACGGTTCCGGGATGGGGAAGGCCAGCAAGCTCTTGAGCTGGATGAGCTGGCGGCGCGCGCCGCCCAGGGCGACCGGGCGGCGTTCGAGCGGATCTATAACCTGCTGGTCGATGATCTCTATATGTACGTTCGCGGCCAGTGCCGGAACGACACGGTCGCGGAGGACCTGGTTGCCAACGTCTTCCTGAAGGCGTGGCGTTCGGCGAAGGGGTACCGGCCGCGCTCCAACACGTTCCGGCGGTGGATCTTCACGATTGCCCGGAACGAGGTGCGGGACTATTGGCGAGCGTCACAGCGAACGCTGCCAATGGTACAGTTCGACATCTCCGACGAACGGCATTCCGAAACGGAGGCCGACCCGGTGGAGACGCGCCGGCTGGTCGGGATGGCCATGGAAAGCCTGACGGAGGAACAGCGGCAGGTAGTCGCGCTGCGATACTTCAGCAACAAGACGCACGAAGAGATCGCGGCGATCCTGGGCAAGCGCGAAGGTGCGGTGCGAGCGCAGCTGATGCGGGCATTGCGCCAGATGCGGAAGGTGATGGGCGATGCTACGCCGTAGACCAGACAGCACCTTCGAGTACCGCGACATCGAGCGCGCCCTGTACGCGAGCGCCCCGAACGCGCTCACGCCGGAGCGCAAGGAGGCGCTGCGGCTCCGCATCTTCTCGCAGCTCGGCGCGCAGGACGAGGGGAGGCCGGCGCCGGCAGGGATGGCCCGCGAGCGCTGGATCGCAATCCCGGTGGGGGTAGGCATTGCCGCCACGGTGATTGCCGGGACGAGGTACGTGCTCGACCAGCGCGGGCCGGCGGGGGACGACGCTGTGGTGGCAATGGCCTCGGGTGCGGTGACCGTCGATGGGGCCAGCGGAGCATCGGCAGGGGCCGGGCAGCGGATCGCGGCGACCGGTCCATCGTGGGTAGCGGTTGGGGAGAACGTGCGGGTGGGCCTTGAAGACGGCGCAGCCTTCCGGTTCGCGACGTCCGGGGATCGGCTGGCGTTGCTGCTGGAGAGCGGGCGCCACCACATTGTTTCGAACGAGCCGCTTCTGGAGGTGCGTGGCGGACGGTGGGCGGCGCGCCTGGCCGGTCCGGGCGTGCTCGAAGTGAACATCCACCAGTGGTACACGTCGATCGAGGCGATCGAAGGCGAAGCGGTGGTGCACCACGCGGGGACAGCCTTCCTCCTGCACGCAGGCGACCCACCGCTGCTTGTGATGAACGGACCGGGCGGCGACGCGGGGAGCGGGGGGCCCGGTGCAGGCGAGGAGCCCGGCGCCGCGAACAGTCATCCAGGGCCGGGCGTGCCCGGTGGGGCGACGCCTGGCGCTGGCGATGATTCGGATAACAGTGAGGGCCGCGCGAGCTCCGCGCCTTCTTCCGGTGCGGGGGGCCCGGCAACGGGCACGCCGCCCATCGCGGCGCCACCGGCAGCGGGCGGCGGCACTCCCGCCGGGGCCGTCGCAAGCCCGCCGGATGTGTCTGCTGGCCAGCCAACGGGTGTGCCACCGGCCGAGGTACCACCGGCGGATCCTCCACCGGTCGATCCCCCGGCCGGGCAGGGGCCGGCAGTTGACCCGCCCGGACAGGGGCACGCCGGTGATCCGCCCGGACAGGGGCACGCCGGTGATCCGCGGGCAGGCGATCCCCCGGCTAACCCGGGGCAGGGTGGCGACCCACCTGGCCAGGTGGACAACCCCGGGCAGGGGCAGCAGCCCAACCCGCCGGCCGGCGGAGGGAGTGGCGATGAGCACCCCGAACACCCGCTTGGCGGGCCCCCGGGCAAGGCGGACGAGAAGCAGAGCGTGGGCCAGGGCCAGGGGAGCCAGGGGCAGACAGCCGCCGAGAACGGCACCGATGAGGCTCCGGGTCGAGAGGGTGATGCGTCCAGCGGGAGCAGAGCCTCGGCGCAAGGTCAGGAAGCCAGGAGTAGCGCCCCGGGGCAGCAACGGCGGAAGTAGCCGGGAGCTCTACCAGCCCAGCGCGCGCTCCACGCCTTCGACGGTGGCCGGGGACCTGGTGATGTCGGGCCGGTACTGGGCGTGGGCGGTATCGGGGTCCTTGAGGCCGTTGCCGGTGAGGATGGCGACGGCCCGGCCGCCGCGCGCGGCGCCGGTGCGCCCGAGTTTCAGCAGGCCGGCGACACAGGCGGCACTGGCGGGCTCGACGAAGAGGCCCTCCCGGCGGGCGAGGAGACGGTAGGCCTCCAGGATTTCGTCGTCGGTGACGGCCTGGATGGCGCCTCCGCTCTCATCGCGCGCGCCGATGGCGCCCTGCCAGCTCGCGGGGTTGCCGATACGGATGGCGGTCGCGACGGTGTTGGGCTCGGCGACAGGGGAGCCGCTGACGAGGGGAGCGGCACCCGCGGCCTGGAACCCGAGCATGCGCGGGTGGAGCGTGGCGCGCCCCTTTTCGGCGCATTCGCCGAAGCCCTTCCAGTAGGCGGTGATGTTGCCCGCGTTGCCGACGGGGATGGCCAGGATATCCGGTGCATCGCCGAGGGATTCGCAGATTTCGTAGGCGGCCGTCTTCTGGCCCTGGATGCGGTCCGGGTTGACCGAGTTGACGAGGGCGACGGGGTGCTTCCCGGTGAGCTCTCGGGCGGCGTTGAGGGCGTCGTCGAAATTTCCGTCGATTTCGATGATGCGGGCGCCGTAGGCGATGGCCTGGGCCATTTTGCCGGCAGCGACCTTTCCGCCGGGGACGAGGACGAAGCATTCGAGGCCGCAGCGGGCGGCGTAGGCGGCGGCGCTGGCGCTGGTGTTGCCGGTACTGGCGCACATGATGGCACGGGCGCCGGACTCGACGGCCCTGGCGACGGCAACGACCATGCCACGATCCTTGAAGGAGCCGGTGGGGTTGCAGGATTCGAGCTTGAACCAGAGCTCATCGAGGCCGCATTCGCGTTCGAGGGCGACGGAACGGACGAGGGGAGTATCGCCTTCGCCGAGGGTGATTCGGGGGGTGCGCGCGGTGAGCGGCAGGACATCGGCCCAGTGGTAGAGCACGCCACGGGGCGCCAGGGTGGGTGTGGTCACGGTTCCTCCGGCGGGCGGAAGGCATGGAACTTCATCTCCCGGAGCTCTTGCTCGAGCACCTGGATCTGCTTCCGCCGCTGCTTTTCCATCATGGCGTTGTACTTGGCGAACTCCTCGCGGACGTGGTCGACGACCTCGGCGATGTCGCGCCGGATGTTGGCGACGCGTTCGCCGAGGCCAGAGTGGCGTCCTTCGAGGAGGGTGACCTCGCCGTGGACCCGGTCGAGCTGGCCAAGGATCTTGTCGACGCTCTCTTCGAGGGTGTTGAGCCGGCCATCGATGCGGCCGTGCTCTTCGCGCCAGACGCTGATCTCGTCTATCAGCTCCTGGCGGAGGTCGCGCTGATTGACGACGCCGGCGATGAGGTCTTCGTTGCGTTTGACCATTTCTCCGACGACCTGGAGCCGCTCGTAGACGACCTCGAAGCGGTCGTCGAGGTCGCCGAGCACGACTTCCTTGATGCGCTCTTCGAGGTCGCGGGTGACTTCGATGCTGCGGTCGAGGCGGAGGCCGAACTGTTCGACGCGCTGTTCGACTTCGCGCTGGCGTTCGAGGAGGGTCTGCATGGTCTGGCCGGCCTGTGCAACCTGCTGCTGGACCTGGGCGACATCGGCGAGGACGAGGCCGAGCTGGGTGGTGGCGGCATCGATGCGGCGGAGGGCTTCGCCACGTTCCTGGCGGTCGTAGTCGGCCTCGGCGCGGATGAGGCGGATGGCGTTATCGACTTCTGCCTTGTTGGCGGAGATGGCCTGGCGAATGTGCTCGGCGCCCTCGTCGATGGAGCGGATTTTCTCGGGGATGCCCTTGAAGGGGAGGAGCTTGGGGTCGATTTCGCGGACGGCCCGCTGGGCGGCGTCCATTTCCTCGCTGAGCTCGTGGAGCTGGCGGCGGAGCTGGTCGATCGCGGCGGCCTGGCGGGCCTGTTCCTCGCGGTTGGCACGGAGCTGTTGTTCGAGCCAGGTGATGATTTCGCCGATGGCCTGGGCCTGGGGCTCGCCGGCCATTTCAGCCCTCCACGCGGAGGAACGACGAGACCTGGGCCACCACAGGCAGCGCCTCGATCTCGCGGAGGGCAGCCTGCATTGCGCCTTCGCGAGCGCGGTGGGTCATGATCACGAGCTCGGCGGTCTGGGCGCCGGCATCGGCTTCCTTCTGGTTGACAGCGGCGATGCTCACGGCATGGTCTCCGAGCGTCTGCGCGATCTGGGCGAGCACACCCGGGCGGTCGCTGACGGTCACGCGGACATAGTAGCGCGTCTCCAGGTGTTCGAGGCCGAGGACCGGGACTTCGGCCTCGGGGCCCCAGTATTTGCGTTCGCGGGTCCCGAGGACGATGGCATGGGAGAGGTCGAGGAGGTCGGCGACGACGGCGGAGCTGGTGGGCTCGGCGCCGGCGCCACGGCCCTGGAAGAGGACGGTGCCGGTCAGGTCGCCGACGATCTGGACGGCGTTGTAGACGCCATCGACCTTGGCCAGCGGTTCGTTGTGCGGAATGAAGGCAGGGGCGACGCGGGCAAGGATGCCGGCCTCGGTGCGCTCGGCGATGGCGAGGAGCTTGATGACGTAGCCGAGTTCCTGGGCGTACTGGAAATCGCGCGCGGTGAGCCTGGTGATGCCTTCGGTGTGGACCTGGGCGGGGCGCACGCGGGTACGGAAGCCGAGGGTGGCCATGATGGCGAGCTTGTAGGCGGCGTCGTAGCCTTCGACGTCGTTGGTGGGGTCGGGTTCGGCGTAGCCGAGCTCCTGGGCCGCGGCCAGGGCCTCATCGTAGCCACCACCGCCGACGGGTTCGATGCCCTGCTTGCGAAGGGCCTCGGCGGCGGCGCCGGCGTTGGCCATGCTGGTGAGGATGTAGTTGGTGGTGCCGTTGATGATGGCGCGGATGGAGGTGATGCGATTGGCCAGGAGGTCGCGCCGGAGGGGAGCGATGAGCGGGATGCCGCCACCGACGCTGGCTTCGAACATGATGTCGAGGCCGCGGGAGTGGGCCTCGGCGAGGAGTTCGGGGCCAGCCTTGGCCATCAGCTCCTTGTTGGCGGTGACGACGTGTTTGCCCGCGGCCAGGGCACGGCGGATGTAGGTGCCGGCTGGCTCCTCGCCGCCGATGACCTCGACCACGATGCCGATGGCCGGGTCGTCGAGCACATCGTCGACATTCGTGGTGAGTGTCCCGGGCGGGAGATCGACGGTGCGGGGCTTGGCGATATCGCGCACGGCCGCGCGGCGGACGGTGAT
>JBBIVC010000047.1:0-11745 GCA_037439905.1 Thermoflexus sp. | reverse complement strand
TTTCATTGCTCGCCGGGAGACTCCCACCAGATGACGGCGGCGCGCATCCAGTCGGGCCATCGGTAGCCTTCCGGCGTGGGCTGCAGGCGGAGCTCGAGCGTCCGGGTGATGAGCCCGTCGTGGCGGTCGTCTTCCAGCCGGAGATGACGGCGGGCACGCGCGACGGCATCGGCGATGGTCGGGTCCATCCAGTGACGGACCGGGGAAGGCTCGATGTACACGTTGGGGGCGAACCCGGCTTCGAGGAGCGCGTTGTAGCCGACGATGAAGTTCGGGCTATCGTGCCATTCCCCGTGGATGCGCTCGGAGAGCTCGCCGATGACGCCATCGTGCGCGGGGAGCCGCATCGCCATGCAACACAATCGCGCCGAGGCCTCCATCTTCCGCGCGAAGTCCGCGAGGCCGGGCGAGGTGTACATGGAGTAGGCAGCCACGGCGACATCGTGTGGTTCGACGACGGCATCGAGCCACGGGGCGTCCACGATGGAGACATTGGCCACGTGGCGAGCGGCCAGGCGCTCGCGGAGCACGCGCCGCATGCCCTCGACCGGCTCAACCGCCGTGACGCGCTGCGCGCGCGCGGCGAGGGGCACGGTCCAGCGGCCGACGCCCGCGCCGATGTCGAGGACGGACATGCCGGGGGAGAGGCGGTCGAGCACGAACTCAAGGATGGGGTCGGGGCGCGATTCGGTCCCGGCATCGAGGCGGCGGGCAAGCTCTCGCCAGCGTTCGACCATTCGCTCCTCGCCGGCCGGGCCTGTCATCAGGTCGACCGAAGCGAGCGCGTTCCACTTTGCGGTCCATTCACGAGGCGGCATGGGGACTCCGGCGGCCGCCGATCGGGGCACGGCGGCGCGATGTCATGCTACGCCGGAGGACCGCCGGGTTCACGGCAATCATGCGGGAGCAGACCGTGTGCCACCCGCGGGGCGGCGCGGAGGAGCACCGCGAACCAGGGCACGGAACTGCCAGGCGCCCGTCCCGATCTCGCGGCCTTCGAACGCACGTACGGCCAGCGCGAAGATCAGTCCCGAAAAGGCGACCAGCAGCAGCTGGTGCCACCAGACCGGACCATCAATCAGCCACCGGGACCCATCGGAGTAGTAGTAAGGGCTGAGGAAGCGGGCCCATTCGATGGGCTGGACCACCTGCGCGAGCGAGGCGACGAGGTAGGCGGCGACAGCCAGCGCCACCAGGATGCCAGCGGCGAACCCGCGGGAGGGGGCCACGGCACCGAAGAAGAACCCGAGCGCGGTGAAGAGCGCGACGGTGGGCAGCATGCCCAGGGTCGCTCCGATGAGCTCGAGCAGGGTCAGCTCGCCATGGAGGTCGACCAGCGGGACGCTTACGAGCCACCCGGAGCAGATGATGGCGAACACGAGCAGCGCGCCGGCGAGGACGGCCATGGCCTTTTCCACGATGACGCGCCGGCGCGGAAGCGGCTGCGCGAGCAGGATTTCGGCGGTGCCTCGCCCTTCCTCGCCAGCAAGGGCTCCGGTCGCGACCACGAGGGCGAAGATCATCATGATGATGACGGCGAAGGTGTGGTACTCGAGGGTGAGGAAGCCCTGCGGCGTGGTGATGTCGCCGCCGCCGAAGAAGTCGAGGATCCCCTCCGGATAGGTTGCGGCGACCTCCTCGAGGTAGTCCTCGAACTGGGGATAGAGCAGGATCATGCTCGCTCCGTAGAGCGCCAGGCCCGTGCCGAACCAGAAGATCGTCCAGCGCATCTCCTTGAGCGCCCGGGCGAGAACCGGGAATGTCACTTCGGCACCTCCCCATCCGGCCCGGTGCGGTAGTAGCCGACAAACAGCTCCTCCAGGGTCTGGGGCCGCGCCTCGATGGCTTCGACCGTGAAATTCGCGAGCCACTTGATGACCGGGTCGAAGCTGCCATGCACTTCGAGGGTGATCTGCCTCGATGTCCGCGCCAGGACCGTGGTGGACGGCGGAAGGCCTTCGATGGCGCCCGCGGGGAGGTTGCCGGCGAAGGTCACCTGCACGCGCACCGGGGCGATGCGCCGCTGCTCCGCCAGCTCGAATACCCGGACGATGCGGCCTTCCCGGACAATCGCGACCCGGCTGCAGAGCGACTCCACCTCGGGGAGGATGTGGGAGGAGAAGAAGACGGTGCGGCCATCGGCGACGACCTCCCGGAGGATTGCCTCGACCTCTTCCTGGATGAGCGGGTCGAGGCCAGTGGTGGGCTCATCGAGGATTAGCAGCGGCGGCCTGGCGAGCAGCGCCTGGATCACCCCCACCTTCTGCCGATTCCCGCGGGAAAGGGTCGAGACGGGCCGGTCCGGGTCGACGCGAAGGCGCTCGATGAGCTGATCGCGGTAGGCGGCATCGATCTGGGTGCCGCGCAGGCGAGCGGTGTACGCGAATACTTCGTGCGCGGTCATCTTCGGAGGGAAGGCGGGGTCGCCCGGCAGGTACCCGATCATCCTGCGGACCGCCACGGAATCGGCCTGGCAATCGCGGCCGAAAATCATCGCCCGGCCGGCGGTGGGGCGGATGAGGTCGACGAGGATGCGGATAGTGGTGCTCTTGCCAGCGCCGTTCGGGCCGAGAAAGCCGAAGAGCTCGCCTTCCTCGACCCGGAGGTCGAGGCCATCGAGTGCGCGGACGTTGCCGAAGGTCTTGACGAGGCGCTCGGTGCGGATGGCTGTCACTGGAGTGATTATGCGCTCCCCGGTGGAGGCCACAAGGCGGCCATGCGTGGCGGCATCTATACTGGCGGCCATGAGTCCCCGTGTGTTCGCGCGTGCGGCGGCCGTTGCCGTCGCCTCCGTCCTGGCATCGTTCGCCCTGGTCCCGGCGCCCGGCGCGGCGCCCGCCCTGGCAATCGAAGACGGCCCGGTGACGTTCCACATCGAGCAGCTGGAAGCCGGGCAGTTCGTGTACGCGGTGTTCCACGCGGTCGACCGCGATGGCTTCTGCAGCCCGCCACCCGGCGCGGTGAGCCTTCACCCGGTGCTCGCCATGCCGGTGGATTTCGTCATCGAAGCGGGCGACGGCGTGATCATCGAGACGAGCTCCGGGAGCACGACGCCGGGACGCAGCAAGACTGGCGTGCCCACGTTCTCCACCGCGCTGAACGCGGCCTCGGCGAATCCCATTGCTGCGTTCCCGCCGCTGGAAGAGGGCCGAAGCGATGAATGCCAGGCGTGGGTCAAGGTGTCGCAGAGCATCCCCGGGCCGCTGCGGGTGCTCGTCACAGCCCCGGGGGATGACGGCGGCAAGATCGGGTTCATCGCCGACCTGGAACGCACGACCAGCACAGAAGTCGACCTGCGGTTCCGCTGGAACCTGGTGACGTGGAGCGGCGAGGACGGGATCAGCCCGGCGGCTGCCCTGGCGGGGACTGGAGGGGCAGCGGATATCACGTTGAAGGTGACGGCGATCTATGGGTGGGACGCGGCCGCGCAGGCGTGGCAGGCGTACTTCCCCTCGGGCGCGGGCGTGCCGGGAGCGAACAACCTGGCGGCGCTCAGGGCAGGTTCTGCTTACTGGGTGGCGATTGCTGGCCCGGGGCCGGTGCGGTGGGAGATCCCGCGGAATTGAAGGGGGTCGCCAATTCGCACCGGGTTTCAGAGCGTGTTCGACCGCTGGTGGAGCGTGATGCCGGGCCCGCGTAGAGTCCGGGCATGACCGGGATTTGCCCACGATGAGCACGGAACCGCCGGCGAGGCCGATGGTCGAAGGAATCTTCACGCCCGTGGGAAGCGACGGGCTCCCGCATCTGCTGTGCTCGCGCTGCCCGTGCGGGGCGGTGGCATTCCCTGCGCGCGAACGCTGCGCCGCATGCTCGGGCACCGGGCTGGCCATCGAAGAAGTGCCCAACGAGGGCGTGATCTACAGCTGGACCACCTCGCCCGGCCGGAGCGTCCGCGTGGTCGCACAGGTGCAGTTCGCCAACGGGTTGATGGCGCAGGGGTTTGTCACGGCCGAGCCATCGGCTGTCGGCATCGGCCAGCGAGTACGAACAGCGGTCGTCACCGTGGACTATGCAGAGGACGGGGCTCCGTTGCAGTCGTACGCCTTCGTGCCGGTGGAGGGGGAGAACTGATGGCGATCGTGGCGGGTGTGGGGATGGTGCCGTTCGGAAGGCACCCGGAGAAGACTGTGGCCGATCTCGGCGCCGGGGCGGTGCTTGCCGCGCTGACCGACGCCGGGCTGCCGTGGAAGGCCATCGAGGTGATGCATTGCGGGGCGGCCGGCGCGGGGATGACGCCGGGCACGCGCGTGGGTGCACTCCTGGGGCTCACGGGCATCCCGATCACGAACATCGACAATGCCTCGGCGAGTGGCTCGAGCGCATTCCGGCTGGCCTGCCGCGACGTGGATTCGGGGGCGGCGGACGTGGCCCTTGCGGTGGGCGTGGGCAAGTTCGGCCGGACGTTGCGGCTCGATGGGGGCGTGGGCGCGCCGGAGCCAGGTACGGCGGAATTCCGCGAGCGGCAGGTCGCGATGATGCAGGGGCCGCTACCCCCGGCGGGACTCTTCGCGATGCGGACCCGCCGCCGGATGCACGAGTTCGGCTCGACCCTGGACCAGTTCGCCCTGGTGGCCGTGAAGAATCGCAAGCACGCGATGCACAACCCCTACGCGCAGATGCGAGATCCGCTGACGCTGGAAGACGTGCGGAACGCGCGGGTGGTGGCCGACCCCCTGACGGTGCCGCATTGCTGCCCGGTGGGAGACGGGGGAGCGGCCGCGATCGTGGTCAGCGAACGGAAGGCGCGCGAACTCGGCGTCAACCCGGCTATCCGGGTGCTTGCATCGGCATTCCGCACGCCGACGCTTGCCGGGGTGATGAACGCGCAGGATGCGGACACCACAACCGCGACCGTCCGCCAGGCGTACGCGCAGGCAGGGCTTGGCCCGGGGGACATCGACCTGGTCCAGGTGCACGATGCGTTCACGGTCGAGGAGATCGAGTATTGCGAGAGCATGGGGTTCTGTGAGCCGGGGCAGGGCGAGGCGGCCGTGGAGCGGGGCGAACTGAGCATTGGCGGGCGCATCCCGTTCAGCACGGATGGCGGCCTGCTTTCGCGGGGGCATCCGCTTGGCCCGACCGGACTGGCCCAGGTGCATGAGACGGTCATTCAGCTGCGTGGGCAGGCGGGGCCCCGGCAGGTGGAGGGCGCCCGGACCGGGCTGGTGCACATGGTGGGGATCGGCGGGGTGTGCCTGGTGCACATCCTGCAGCGCGCGTAACGCCGGCTTTCAGTCGAGACCCTGGGGCTGGAGCAGGTGGGAGAAGACCAGGTCGATCTCCTCGTGGCCGGCATCCCGTAACTGGCGTGCGAATTCACGCGCCCGGGGCAGGTCGCCAAGCTCGATGTCTCCACGGGCAAGGAACTCCCAGCAGGTCAGCAGCAACTGCTTGAGGCGCGCCTCGACCGCGCGTGCGCGGTTGGCGAGCGAGGGATCGAAGCCGCGCCCGGATGCCGGGTCGGCGTTCAGTTCTTTTGCGAGCGTGTCGAGGTGGTATTCGAGCGCAAGGGCACAGTCCCGGACTGCGGCGCGCACATCGCCGCCGGATGTGGCGCTTTCCAGCTGCTGGGCAGCAGCCAGCAGAGACTCGACGATGCGGCGTCCGCGTTCTTCACTCATGGGGGTGCTCCTCCGTCGTCAGGCGGGGCTGCCAGCGCTGGTATCGTCGTGGCGCCCGCCAGCGAGGCGCGCCCGGCCGATGAGGACGAACAACAGGACGACGCCCGCGAGACTTGCGAAGAATAGCCAGCGCATGTCATCACCTCGTGACGCATCGTAGCCTGCCGCGCAAGCGCGCCGGGGGATACGGCCGGTTGGCGGAATTCGGCGGCCCGGATGGGCTCCCCGGGCGGAACCGCATCCCGCGGGAGCCGGATCGCCAGGCGGGAACAGCGCCCGCGCATCGCGGCGCGAACCGTGCGGGTCACCTAGACTGGCGCACATGGCGTTGTTCACCTGCGACAGGTGCGGCCGCGGATTTGACCTGCCTGAGGCGGTAAGGGCGAAGTACCCGAACTGGACACCGAAACAGTGCATGGATTGCCGCGGCAAGTCACCAGGTGGCGGCAAAGGCAAGGACGCCCAGGCCGGCACGCATCGGCCATCGGTGACGCGAACCCAGAACCTCAGCACCGCGGATGTCCTGATGCGTTTCACCGGCGGTCCCGACACGGGCATCTTCACGGACGGTTCGTGCCAGGGGAACCCGGGGCCCGGGGGCTGGGGAGCGGTCTATGTGCGGGCCGGTACGGTGGTGGAGGAGCGGCACGGTTTCGAGCCAAGCACGACCAACAACCGGATGGAGCTGACGGCGATCATCAACGGCCTGGAAATGGCGCCCGTCGGCGAGGCGATCACCGTCTATTCGGATAGCCAGCTGGTGGTGAACACGCTCACGCGGTGGGCGGCGGGGTGGGAAGCGAGGGGATGGAAGCGGAAAGAGGGCGAGGTGAAGAACCTCGACCTGGTGAAGCGGGCATGGGCCCTGGTGAAGGAACGGCCACTCGCGCGGATCGAATGGATCCGCGCGCACGATGGTTCGCGCTGGAACGAGTACGCGGACGCCTTATCGACCGCACATTTGCGGGCTGAAGTCTGAACGGGGGGGTTGTCCCGATCCTGTAACCTTGAGCGCGCTGTGTTGGTCACAGGCCAGAGGGGGAAACTCAGCCATGATGCAGCGCGATGAGCAAGGCGAGATAGAGCAGCTGCGGGTGATCCTGCTCGAGGTGGCGGAGACGCTGGAGGCGGTGATCATCGCGCTCCAGGCGCAGCGAGGGGACCAGGAGCCCGGGTACGTGATCCGTGAGGCAGTGCGGCGCGTGGTGCAGCTGCGCCAGCACCTCGATGCGCTCGATGCCCAGGGGGCCTGACGGCGCCGGTCAGGTGCCGGAAACGGTCATCTCCCGGACGCGAATGGTGGGGGCCGCGCTCGATCCAAACCACGCGAGGTCGCTGCCGACGGCATCGATCGCGGCGAGCATGGCGTCCATCCGTCCGGAGATGTTGATCTCGGTGACCGGGTAGGCGATGCGGCCGCCCTCGATCCAGAAGCCGGCAGCGCCACGCGAGTAGTCGCCAGTGGTGGGGTTGAAGCCGCTGCCCATGAGCGTCGTGAGGTAGAGGCCGCTGGAGACGCCGGCGATGATCTCCTCCGGCGGGGTGGCGCCGGGTTCGAACACCAGGTTCGACGGACCGGGCACGGGGGCCGATTCGATGCCGCGCTGGGCGCTGCCAGTCGTCTGGTTGCCCGTCCGCCGCGCCGTGTAGCAATCGAACAGGAAGCCGGAGAAGCGACCGCCGGCGAAGATGGCGTTCCTGCGCGTGGCCACCCCCTCGCCGTCGAACGGCCGGGAGCCGAGCCGCCCGGGGAGCGCCGGGTCATCCGTGATGGTCACGAGCGGGGAGCCAATGACATCGCCGGTACGGTTCGCGAGGAAGGTGGCGCCACGGTAGAGCGCGGAGCCGGTGGCACAGCCCACCAGGTCGCCCGCCAGCGCCACCGCCATCATGGGCTCGAACACGACCGGCACCTGGCAGGTCGCGACCTTGCGGGCGCCGAGCTGGTCGATGGTACGGCGTGCAGCGATGCGGCCGATTTCCTCGGGGTCGGCCAGGCGGTGCAGGCTGCGCTCGGCGGAATACCAGTAGCCGTTCCGTTTCTTGCCTTCGGCATCGTCGGCGATGGCTTCGACCACGAGCGAGATGGTGGTTGCCGGGTAGGCGCCCTCGAACCCGAGGGAGTTCACGAGCGCGACCTGGCCGCTGCGGGTGGAAAGGCTCGCCCCATCGGAGTTGGTGATGCGCGGGTCGGTGGCGAAGGCGGCGCCCTCGCAGGCCTTCGCCATGGCGACCTTCTGCTCGGTCGAGAGCGATTCGATGCGCTCGTCGTACAGCGCCAGGGCATCGGCGTTCGCCTGGGTAGCGAGAAGCGAAGGATCGGGCAGGCCGGCGAACTCATCCGGTTCGGAGATGGCTGCGAGCTCGACCGTTTCAGCGGCGAACCGTTCGAGGGATGCTGGCGAAAGGTCGGACGTCGAGCAAACGGCGGTGCGGCCACCATTGATGACGCGCAAACCGAGCGACATCGAACCTGCCTCGACCAGCTTTTCAAGTTCGCCGAGCCGGACGGTGACGTTGGATTCGGCGTACATCGAGACCAGAGCGTCACACTGCTCCGCCCCGGCGGCACGTGCCAGCTGCACAGCGCGACGGGCGATATCGAGGGGTGTTGGTCCTTCCATCTGCTGCATCCTTGCGCTCAAACCTTCGTCCCGCCAACGGTGATGCCGGAGACGAGCACGGTAGGCATCCCGACGCCGACCGGGACGGACTGGCCATCCTTGCCGCAGGTCCAGCGGCCATCGGAGAGCTGGTAGTCGTTCGCGACGCGGGTGACTTTCGAAAGGACGTCGGGGCCGTTGCCGATGAGCATGACGTTGCGGAGTGGCGCGGTGATTTTGCCGCCCTCGATCAGGTAGGCCTCGGTCACGGAAAAGACGAAATCGCCGTTGGAAATGTTGACCTGGCCACCCGAGTACGAGACGGCGTAGATGCCGCGGTCGACGCTCCTGATGATGTCCTCGGGGGTGTCCTCGCCCGGGAGCATGAAGGTGTTGGTCATGCGCGGCATGATGTAGTCCTTGAAGGACTGGCGGCGGCCAGAGCCGGAGGGCGGGACACCGAAATGGCGGGCGCTGACTTCGTCGTGGAGATAGCCGCGCAGCGTGCCGCCTTCGATGAGCACGTTGCGGGTGGTCGCGTTGCCTTCGTCGTCGACGTTGATGGAGCCGCGGGATTCGGCGATGGTGCCATCATCGACGACGGTGACGAGCGGGCTGGCCACTGGCTGGCCGACGCGCCCCGTGTAGTTGCTGGTCCCCTTGCGGTTGAAGTCCGCTTCGAGGCCGTGGCCGACCGCCTCGTGGAGGAGGACGCCGCTATCGCCGGCGGCGAGGACGACAGGAAGGGTGCCGGCGGGGGCCTCGCGGGCGTCCTGCTGGAGGACGGCCTGGCGGGCGGCTTCGGTTGCGAGGGCCTCGGGCGTAGTCACCCGTTCGAAGTATTCGATGCCGAGCCGGCCTCCGCCGCCGGTCCGGGCGACCTGGCGGCTTTCGCCTTTCTGCGAGAGCGCACTGACGTTGAAGCGGATGAGCGGCTGGACATCGCCGACGACTTTGCCATCGCTGCGGGCGATGAGCACGTACTTCATCTCGTCGCCGATGCTGGCATCGAGGCGGGCGATGCTCGGGTCGTAGGCCCGGGCTGCGCGGTCGGCGCGTTCGAGGAGGGCGACTTTCGCGGCGGGCGGCTCATCGGTGAGGGGCTCATCGAACCGGTAGAAGGAATGCTCGCCGCGAAGCAAGGGGGTGGCATCGACCGGGACCGGGCGCTCGCCGCTGGTGCCGATGCGGGCGGCCGTCTCGGCGGCGCGGCGCATGGCCGCCATGTCGAGCGACTCGGTGTAGGCGTAGCCAATGGCGTCGCCCTTGACCACGCGGATGCCAACCCCCTGGGAGACATTCCGCGAGGCGGACTTCACGCGCTGGTCCTCCCACTGGATGGCGCTGTTGGTGCGGTGCTCGAAGAAGAGCTCGGCGAAATCGCCGCCACGGCTGAGCGCGAGCGACAAGAGCGAGGACATGACGGCAGGGTCGATCCGGTAGCGGTCGTTGAAAAAGGCCAGGGCACTGGCGCCGGGGTCGGTCATGGCATGGGCCTTCCTGTGGTGAGCGGTGGGCTGGATCCATCGTAGAACGCCTCGTGCGATTTGGCGCACTGGCATCGCGGGCGATAGTCCGTTTCGGCGCTGCCGTGTAACGTCAGACGACGGGGATGCTCCTGCATCCAAGGGATTGTTCTTGCTTCCTCGTCCACGGTCGACTGAACCCGCGGTCCCGCGTGCCGGCGGGTTGACGGCGCCCGGGCGGCCGCTGGCGTCGCTCCGTCATCGGGACTTCCGCATCCTCCTGGCTTCAACGATGGCGCTGCAGATCGGGTCGTGGGTGCAGACGATCGGGCAGGGCTGGCTGGTTGCGAACGACCTGGGAGGCTCGGCGACAAACCTGGCGGTGGTCGCCCTGCTGCGCGGGGCTTTCCTGGTGCTGCTCTCGCCTTTCGGCGGGTACATCGCGGGGCGTTTCGAGCGGCGGAAGCAGCTCATGATCTACTCATCGCTGAGCGCCAGCATCGCGGCGACGCTGGCAGTCCTCGTGGCGACCGGCGCGATCGAGATCTGGATGGTTTACCTGACGGCGGCCGCGGCGGGGATTGTGGAGGCGCTGGCCGGGCCGATCCGCAGCCTGCTGGTGTTCGACACAGTTGGCCCCGATGAAATGACGAACGCGGTGGCGCTGAACTCGCTGGGCGGCAACGCCATGCGGGTCATCGGTCCGGCGATTGGCGGAGCGCTGATCGGGCTCATCGGCACCGAGGGCACCTTCGAGGTGCAGGCCGCCTGCCTGGTGCTTTCGGTGGCGCTCACCGCGAGGTTGAGCCGCTCGGAGCCGGAGCTGGTGGAGGAGCGGGAAGGGGTGTTCGCCAGCGTGGCCTCGGGCCTGGCGTATGTGGTGCGAGACCGGCGCATGGCGCTGATTGTGACGATGGCGATCCTCCCGAGCGTGCTGGTGTACCCGTACGTGAGCTTCCTGCCGCTCTTCGCGACGAACGTGTTGAACAGCGGCGCGAACGCCTACGGGTACCTGGCGGCCGCCGTCGGGCTCGGGTCGCTCCTGGGCGGGGCGATCGTGGCGGTGGCATCGAACCGGCCACGCATCGGGCAATGGATGATGTGGGCGTGCCTGTTCTACTGCCTCTCGGTCGGCGCATTCACGCTGACGCGGCACCTGTGGTTGGCGGTGGCAGCGCTGGCGGTGGCGGGAATTTTCCACAGCGTCTACGCGGCCCTCAACTCGTCGCTGATGCAGATGAAGGCTGCGCCGGAATACCGGTCGCGAGTCGTGTCGCTCCAGACGATGACGTGGGGGATGACGCCCTTCGCCGGGCTCCTGATGGGCGCTATGATCGACCGGTGGGGGGTGCCGCACGTGATTGGCGCCTGGATGCTGGTGGCCGCGGCCCTCACGCTGATCCTGGCCGTGAGTTCGCGCGAGCTCCGGCGCATCTGAGGTCCCGATGCAGCATCTCCTGGCGACGCTCGCCGCCGGCCTGCGCCGGCTCGAACCGGACGGCCGGCTAACAGCTGAGCCAGGCGCCCCCGAAGACCTCGAAGGATTGCGGTCGCTGTTCGTGGTCGACCTGGAGATGAGCGGCCCGAACGCCCAGATGCACGAGATCCTGGACGTTGGCGGGGTGCGGGCGGCGCTCACGCGGGGCATCCCGGAAGAAGAGGCGTGGGGGGCGAGGGTGAAGCCGCGCCATATCGGCAACGCGGTGCCTGGCGCTCTGAAGGTGGTGGGGTACAGCGCGAAAACGTGGAAATCGGCGCTCGAATTGGAGGAGGCCGTGGAGCGGTTCGCCCAGCTCGGCCGGGATGCCGTGATTGCGGGCTGGGGTATCGGTCAGGACATGGCGTTCCTGGTCGAGGCGTTCCGGCGACTCCAACAGCCATGGCCGTTCGCGATGGTCGCGCTCGACGTCCAGCCGATAGCGCGGAGCCTGCTTCGCGGGAACGGGCAGGTCGACCGCTTCAACCTGGGCCACGTCGCCGACCGTTTGGGCATTGGGAGGATGGGCGAGCATGGCGCGCTGGCCGACGCCTACGCCACCTACGACGTGCTGACAA